>JANNGN010000732.1:0-5353 GCA_031403895.1 Rubrivivax sp.
ACCAAGCCCATCGACGCCGACAAGCTGGCGGCCACGCTGCGGCGCTGGTGCGGCCAGCACGCTGCAGACCGCGCCGGGCAGCACGGCTGACACAATCGCGGGTTGCCTCACCCGCGGTCACCGCCCCCATGGAAGTCAAGCTCGACAAGCGTTACCCAATAGCCGCCAGCGCCGAACAAGCTTGGGCGGTGCTCGGCGACATCCGCGCCACCGCCGCCTGCATGCCCGGCGCGCAGATCACCGAACAACTCGACGCCACCCACTTCAAGGGCACGGTCAAAAGCAAGGTCGGCCCGGCCGTGATGCAGTTCGGTGGCGACATTGAAGTGCTCGCGCTGGACGCGGCGGCCAAGAGCATGCAGATGCTGGGCAAGGGCGCCGACAAGTCGGGTTCGTCGGCGTCGATGAACCTGGCCGCGAATGTAGAAGCAGGTGAGACGGCTGATAGCTGCACACTGGTGGGCGTGGCCACCATCGTCGTCAGCGGCAAGCTGGCGCAGTTTGGCAGCCGGCTGCTGGTGCCGGTGAGCGACGCGATGCTGGCGCAATTTGCCAACAACTTCAGCGTTGCGGCGGCGGCGGTGCCGGTGGCTGCGCCTGCCGTGGCGGGCGCACCGGCTGCAGTGCCGGCACCACAGTCGGCATCAGCGGCGCCCGCCCCGGTCAAGGAACTCGACGCCCTGGCGCTGATGTGGACGGTGTTCAAGGGCTGGCTGGCAGGCTTGTTCGGCAAACGCACCTGAACCATGGAAGACGCGGCGCTGCGTGAAGGCCTGCACCGCGCCGGCTACATCGCCGACGAGGCGCTGGCCACCACGCTGTGGCTGGCGGGGGAATTGCAGCGGCCGCTGCTGATCGAAGGCGATGCGGGTGTCGGCAAGACCGCGCTCGCGCTGGCACTGGCGCAGTCGCAAGGCCGCGCTCTGGTGCGGCTGCAATGCCACGAAGGGCTGGACCTGGCGCAGGCGGCCTACGAGTGGAACTACGGCCGCCAGTTGCTGGCCATCCGGCTGCATGAAACGCAGGGCGACCAGGTTCGTGAGAGCGACCTCTTCGACCGCAGCTATCTGCTGGAGCGCCCGCTGCTGCAAGCCATTTCCAGCGCACAGCCCTGCGTGCTGCTGATCGACGAGATCGACCGCGCCGACGAAGCCTTCGAGGCCTTCCTGCTGGAAGTGCTGGCCGACTACCAGATCACCGTGCCCGAGCTCGGCACGCTGAAGGCGCGCCACATTCCGCAGGTGCTGCTGACCAGCAACGGCACGCGTGAACTCAGCGACGCACTGCGCCGGCGCTGCCTGTACCACTGGCTGGACTACCCGACGCTGGCGCGCGAGATCGCCATCGTGCGCGCCATCCTGCCGAACGCTGAAAGTGAGCTGATCGAAGAAGCCGTGGCCTTTGTGCAGCGCCTGCGCAAGGAAGACCTGTCGAAGACACCCGGCGTGGCCGAGACGCTGGACTGGGTGCGGGCCTTGCACCGCCTGAACTTCAAGGCGCTGCCGGATGACTGGGCGCAGCTGCAGCACACGCTGGCCTGCCTGCTGAAGACGCGCGAAGACCGCTTTCAATTCGGACCCGACAAGCTGCGCCAGGTGCTGGAAGGCCGGCGCCACGAGGGCGTGGCGGTGAAGAGCCTGCACGCGGGCGCGCTGTGAAAACCGCTGCGCCACCGCACAGCGTGGTGGGTGCTGCCGACCCGCTGCACAGCATCGCCGGCTTTGCTGCGCTGCTGCGCGAACACGGCATGAAGGTCGGCGTGGCCGAGCAGCAGGCCTTCGTGCAGGCGGCCCTCGCCGTGCCGGTGGCGCGCAGCGCGAGGCTCGACGCCGCCTGGCGCGCCATCGCCTGCCGCGACGCGCGCGACTGGCGGCGCTGGCCCGATCTGTTCGAGCGTTATTGGCATCCGCAGCGCCTGATCGGCAGTGTGCGCCTCAGCGGCCAGACGCGGCCTTCGCGCGACATCCGCCAACTGGTGCAGACGCTGCACGATGAACTGGGCGCCAACGCGCCCCAGCGCGACGAAGCGCGCCGCGCGATGGACACATCGCTGTCGGCCATGCCCGCCGCAGGCGAGTCAAACGACAGCGGCGCACCACGCGCCCAGGGCGGCGCCAGCCGCACCGATGCGCTGCATGACAGGTCACTGTCCGAATGGCTGCCGCAAGACCTGTCGCAGCTGGAGCAACTGGCCGACCGCATTGCGCGCCGCCTGCGTGAACGCCTCACGCGGCGCTGGCACGACCAGGCGCGTGGCACCCGGCTGGACCTGCGCCGCACGCTGCGCGCCAGCCTGCGCACGGGCGGTGTGCCGGTCAACCCGGTGTGGCGTGCGCCGCGCCGCGAAAGGCCCAAGCTCTTCATCCTGGTGGACGTGAGCCGGTCGATGGAAACGCACGCGCAGCTCTTCCTGCGCATTGCGCGCGCCTTCGTCGGTGCGCTGGGCGCGCGCGTGTTTGTGTTCCACACGCGGCTGGCCGAGATCACGCCGCTGTTGCAGCGCGATTCGACGGCGGTGCAGGAAAAGATCAACGCCGTCACCGCAGGCTTCGGCGGCGGCACGCGCATCGCCACCAGCTTGCAGGACTTTCACCGTGTACACGCACGGGCGCAGCTGACCCGCAGCGCGCGCGTGTGGGTGCTGTCGGACGGCTTCGATGCCGACGCGCCCGAATGCCTGGCGCAAGAACTGGCGGCGGTGCGCGGGCGCGGCGCTCGCATCACCTGGTTTCACCCCAGCCCGCAGATTCCTGCTTCGGCCGCGATGCAGGACGCGCGGCCGTTGATCGACCGTTTTGTGCGCCTGAACAGCCTGCGTGATCTGGCGCTGGCGGCTGCGCTTTTGCAGTGACTCTGCGTTGAAGGAGACATGCCATGACCACCTCCGCCCACGACTTGCTGGCCACCGCCACGCGGCTGCTGCAGCAGGGCGAGCCCTACGCCCTGGTGACCGTGTTGCGTGTGCAGGCGCCGGCATCGGCACGGCCGGGCGACAAGGCCATCGTCACGCCCGACGGCATCGTGCAGGGCTGGATCGGCGGCGGCTGTGCGCAGCCGGCGGTGCTGCGCACGGTGCGCAAGGCGCTGAGCAGCGGGCGTGCACAGCTGATTCGCATTGCCACCGCTGAAGAAGGTGCAATGCGCGAGCTGGAAGACGTGCTCGAGTTCGGCATGGCCTGCCACAGTGGTGGCACGCTGGAACTGTTTGTCGATCCGATGCTGCCGCGCGCGCGGCTTACGCTGATTGGCGATTCACCGCTGGCGGTGGCGCTGGCCGGGCTGGCGCCACGCGTGGGTTTGCCGGTCACGGTGGTCGCGCACGCAGCCGACGCGGCGCGCTTCCCCGACGCCGAGCGCGTGCTGGCCAGCGACGATGCGACCGCAGTCGCGGAGCAACTCGCCCCCGGCAGCTTTGTCGTCGTCGCGACACAAGGCCGGCGCGACGTGCAGGGCCTGCGCGCGGCGCTGTCCGTGCAGGCGCGGCAGGTCTTCTTCGTCGCCAGCGCGCGCAAGGCGCAGGTGCTGAAAGCGTCGCTGCTGGAAGCCGGGCACGACGCGGCGGCGGTGGCTGCCATCGTGGCGCCTGCGGGGCAGGCCATTGGCGCGCAGACGCCGGAAGAGATCGCACTGTCGGTGCTGGCGGCCGTGGTCGCCGCGCGGCGTGGCTCGGCCGACCCGACGCGCGCTACCGCCGCAGAACGGCAGCCGGTCATCGCGGCCGTGCCCGATCTGCCGCCGCTGCCCGCAATGCCCGCTGCACCCGCCACCCCCAAATCCTGCTGCGGCGGTTAGTCACCATGGGCTGCATCCTCAAAGGTGGTGGCGGCCTCTACAGCCGCGTCGTGGTCGGCGCGGTGCTGCTGGCCGCCGGCAGCGGCTCGCGCCTGGGCACGCGGCCGAAGTGCCTGCTGGAACTGGGCGGCGTGCCGCTGATCCGGCGCCAGCTCATCGCGCTGTCGGGCGCGGGTGTCGATGAAGTGGTGGTCGTGCTCGGCCACCATGCCGACCTGATCGAGCCGCTGGTGCAGACCTTCCCGGTCACGCTGGTGCGCAACTTGAGCCCCGACGACGGCCAGGTCTCGTCGCAGCGCCTGGGCCTGGCCGCACTGACGGGCCAGCTCGATGCGGCCATCGTGGCGCTGGCCGACCAGCCGCTGATCAACGCGCAGGACATCACGGCGCTCATCAGTGCCTTCAAAGCGCGACCCGACGGCGTGCAGGTCGTGTACCCGCAAGTCAACGGCGAACGTGGCAACCCGGTGATCTTCAGCGCCGAGGTGCGCGAGCAGATACTGGCCGGCGCCGCCAGTGTGGGCTGCCGCCAGTGGCAGGCCGCGCATGCCGCTGCCGTGCTGCCCTTCATCACCGACAACCGCCGCTACCGCGTCGATATCGACACGCCCGAAGACATCGAACGCTTTGAGCGCGACACCGGCCATGTGCTGCGCTGGCCGGCTGCGCTAACGTCGAACATGAGCGCGTGAAGCCCGGCTTCCACAGCCTGTGGCCGACGCCGCTGGGTATCCACCGCTGGGACCAGGCCGAGGCCTTCAACCCGCTGCTGGTGCGTGTCTTCAGCGCGCTGCGCGCCACCCAGCGCCTTGCGCGCGGTGAAGCAGAAGCAGCCTTTTTCGCCAGCGACGACGACCTGCTGCAGCGCATCCATCTGCCCGAATGGCAAGCCTTCGTGCGCTTCCTGGTGACGAGCCTGCGCGACACCGTCAGCGCCGCCAACCGCAGCGCGTGGCCGGCGCAAGCGCGCGGTCTGCAAGTCGCCATCGAGGGCCTGTGGTTCCAGACCTCGAACCACGGCGCCTTCCACGACATCCACACCCATGGCAACTGTTCCTGGTCGGGTCTGTACTGCGTGCAGGTGGACGACGAAGCCGCACGCATCGCCCACCCAACCCACGGCGCGACCAACGGCGTCACGCGCCTGTACGGCCCACCTTTTGCGCACCTGAGCGGCGCGCATGTGGACCTGGGCAACGCCTACCTGCAGCCGCCGCATGTCGATGTGCCACCGCTGCCGGGCCAGTTGATCGTCTTCCCGTCGTGGCTGGCGCACCAGGCGCTGCCGTATGGCGGCGAGCGCGAAAGAGTCGTCGTGTCCTTCAACGCCAGCGTCCACGCGGCGCAAGGCGGCGACAAGCTGCACGGCTACAGCGCCGCTTGAGCGGGCGCGGTGTTCGAACCCGGGCCGCCACGCTTGACGCATTCCCGCCTGCTCGCCCAGACTCGTGGCGCTCAGCATCAGCGGGCCAACACCGGAAAGGATCCTCAGATGGGCAAGAAAAACAGCAAGCTTGGCAAAGGCGAGTACCTGGAAAAACTGGCGCCATTGCAACTGGCA
>JANNGN010000733.1:0-3272 GCA_031403895.1 Rubrivivax sp.
TAGGGCCGGTTGCCCTTGCGGTCTTCCTTGATGTCGCGCTTGCCGGCGTTGATCATCGGTTCGATCGTGAAGATCATGCCCGGCGCCAGTTCTTCCAGTGTGCCCGGGCGGCCGTAGTGCAGCACCTGCGGCTCTTCATGAAAGCGCGCGCCCACACCATGGCCGCAGAACTCGCGCACGACAGAAAAACCGGCGTTCTCGGCAAAGGTCTGGATGGCGTGGCCGATGTCACCGAAGCGCGCCCCCGGCTTGACTTTGACGATGCCCTTCCACATGGCTTCGAAGGTGATCTGGCACAGCCGCCTGGCCGCGATGCTGCCTTCGCCCACCACGTACATGCGGCTGTTGTCGCCGTGCCAGCCGTTCTTGATGATGGTGACGTCGATGTTGACGATGTCACCATCCTTCAGCGGCCGGTTGTCGGGAATGCCGTGGCAGACCACCTCATTCAGCGACGAGCACAGCGACGCCGGGTATGACGGGTAGCCCTGCGGCTGGTAACCCAGCGTGGCGGGGATGCCGCCCTGCACATGCACCATGTGGTCATGCACCAGGCGGTCGAGTTCGAGCGTGGTGACGCCGGCCCGGACGTGCGGCGTGAGCATGTCCAGCGCTTCACTGGCCAGCCGTCCGGCCACGCGCATGCCGTCGATCTCGGCGTTGTTCTTGATGGGTATTGCCATCTCTGGATTATCCCACCGGGCCTTAAAATTGTTAGTTGTCCCCCTGCCGCCCTCGCGAAGCATGACTGCCACGCCGCTCCATCTGATGCACTTCGAGGGCGGCGACGTGCTCTCGCCCTTTCGCGCCCAGGCGCTGCTGGCCCGGCTGCAGGCCGCCTGCCGGCGCATCACCGGTGTGGCGGCGCGCCATGTGCACTGGGCGGCGTTCGACACCCCACCGGCGCCTGCGACAGTGGACAAGCTGCGGGCGCTTCTGCACTACGGCGACGCTTTTGCAGGCGCCCTGGCCGGCGACCGTGTGGTCGTGATGCCGCGCCTGGGCACCGTGTCGCCCTGGGCCAGCAAGGCCAGCGACATCGCCCGCAACTGCGGCCTTGAACTGCACCGGCTGGAGCGCGTCACCGAGTACACGCTGACGGTGAAGGGCGGCCTTCTGAGTGCCGGCAAGCCACTGAATGCCGATGAATGGCATGCCGCCGCCGCGCTCCTGCACGACCGCATGACAGAACACGTGGCCTTTGAGCGGATTGCTGCGCGGCACCTGTTCGACTCGCGCAGCGCGGAGCCGCTGGCGCATGTGGACCTGCTGGGCCAGGGCAGGAATGGTGGAAAAGCGGCTTTGGTGCAAGCCAACCGCGAATTCGGCCTTGCGCTGTCGGATGACGAGATTGACTACCTGGTGGACGCCTTCACCACGCTCAAGCGCAACCCGAGCGATGTCGAGTTGATGATGTTTGCGCAGGCCAACAGCGAACATTGCCGCCACAAGATTTTCAACGCGCGTTTCACCATCGACGGGATCGATCAGCCGCACACGTTGTTCGGCATGATCCGCCACACCGAAAAGACATCGCCGCAGCACACGGTGGTGGCCTACGACGACAACGCCGCCGTGATGGAAGGCCACGAAGTGCAGCGCTGGCTGCCGCAGGGCTTCACCAACGCGCCGCTGTACGGCGCGCGCGCTGACATGGCGCATGTGCTGATGAAGGTGGAAACGCACAACCACCCGACAGCGATTTCGCCCTTTCCCGGTGCCAGCACCGGTGCGGGCGGCGAGATTCGCGACGAAGGCGCCACCGGCCGTGGTGCACGGCCCAAAGCTGGCCTGACCGGCTTCAGCGTCAGCAACCTGCACCTGCCTGAAACCAACGAGCCGTGGGAACAGAGCCCCATCGGCAAGCCCGAGCACATCGCCAGTGCCTTGCAGATCATGACCGAGGGCCCGCTTGGCGGCGCCGCCTTCAACAACGAATTCGGCCGCCCGAATCTGGGTGGCTACTTCCGTGTCTTCGAGCAACAGGTGGCGGGGGTGCGCCGCGGCTATCACAAGCCCATCATGATCGCCGGCGGCCTTGGCAGCATCAGCGCCGGCCAGGTCAAGAAGCTGCCATTTGGAGCCGGCACCTTGCTCGTGCAACTGGGCGGGCCGGGCATGCGCATCGGCATGGGCGGCAGCGCGGCCAGTTCAATGGCGGCCGGCAGCAACACGGCGGCGCTGGACTTCGACAGCGTGCAGCGCGGCAACCCGGAAATTCAGCGCCGCGCGCAGGAGGTCATCAACCACTGTTGGGCCTTGGGTGACATGAGCCCCGTGCTCGCCATTCATGACGTTGGCGCGGGTGGCATCAGCAATGCATTCCCGGAGCTGGTCGATGGCGCCGGCAAAGGCGCCACTTTCGACCTGCGCAAGGTGCCGCTGGAAGAGAGCGGCCTGGCGCCGAAAGAGATTTGGTGTAACGAGAGCCAGGAACGCTACGTGCTGGCCATCAACCCCGACCTCATGCCGCTGTTCGAGCAGATGTGCTTGCGCGAGCGCTGCCCATTTGCGGTCGTGGGCGTCACGACCGATGCGCGCGACTTGATCCTGCAAGACGGCCCGGGCGGCGAGCGCGTCATCGACATGCCGATGGACGTGCTGCTGGGCAAGCCGCCCAAGACCCACCGCGACGTGCAGCGTGTGCCGCGCAGCGAAGCCGCGCTCGATCTCACCGGCGTCAAGCTGGAGCAAGTGGCGCTGGACGTGCTGCGCCACCCGACGGTGGCCAGCAAACGCTTCCTCATCACCATCGGAGACCGCACGGTGGGTGGCCTGAACCACCGCGACCCGATGGTCGGCCCCTGGCAGGTGCCGGTGGCCGACTGCGCCGTCACGCTGGCCGATTACGTGGGCTTTGCCGGTGAAGCCATGGCGATGGGCGAGCGCACGCCGCTGGCCGCGATCAACGCCCCCGCCAGCGGCCGCATGGCGGTGGGCGAGGCCATCACCAACCTGCTGGCCGCGCCGATCGAACTGCAGCGCGTCAAGCTCAGCGCCAACTGGATGGCGGCCTGCGGCGAGCCCGGCGAAGACGCTGCACTCTTCGACACCGTGCAGGCGGTGGGGCTGGAACTGTGCCCGGCTTTAGGCATTGGCATTCCGGTGGGCAAGGATTCGCTTTCGATGCGCACACGCTGGGCGGATGGCAGCGGCAGCCGGCAGGTGACCGCGCCGGTTTCCCTCATCGTCACTGCATTCGCCACAGTGGCCGATGTGCGCGGCACGCTCACACCACAGCTGCAACTTGGCGACACCACACTGATCCTGAT
>JANNGN010000734.1:0-2403 GCA_031403895.1 Rubrivivax sp.
GCGGATGCGGATCTCGGCGATGCGACGCGGCTGGGTGTAGCAATTCGCCGCTGGCCGGATCAGTGGAGAAAACCGCACTGAGCTTCGCCTACTTCGCGTCGATCGGCCTCTTCAACCCCTACGCGCCGCTGTGGTTCCAGAGCCTGGGCTACTCGACGCTGCTGATCGGCTCGATCGTGGCGCTGCAAAGCTGGACCCGCGTCTTCGCGCCCTACGCCTGGAGCTGGGCCGGCGACCACAGCGGCCGCCGCACCGAACTCATCCGCCTGTCGGCGCTGGGTGCGCTGCTGTCGGCACTGGGCCTGCTGGGGGTGCAGGCTGCCGTGCCGGTGGCGCTGGTGACGGCCGCGCTGTTCCTGGCCAACAGCGGCGTCGTGCCCTTGTACGAGGCGCTGCTGGCGCACGCGCTGCACACCGAAAGCGGCATCGACCCCAAACGTTATGGCCGCGTGCGCGTGTGGGGCTCGGTCGGCTTCATCGTCTCGGTGACGGCCTTCGGCGCCTTGCTGGAATGGGCCGGCATCGGCATCTTCCCGGCCTTTGTGGCGGCCATGAATGCCTGCCTGCTGGTGGCCGCGCTGCGCCTGCCGGCCACGCACGCCGATGCACTGCACGAAGAGGCCGCGCCGCCCGTGCTGCGGCTCCTGCGCCGGCCCGAGGTGGCATGGTTTTTCGCCTCGGTCTTCTTTACCGTGCTGGCGCACACCAGCCTCTATGCCTTCTTCTCGCTCTACCTCGTGTCGCTGGGCTACGGCAAGACGGCGGTGGGCGCACTCTGGGCGGTCAGCGTGGCGGTCGAGATCGTGTTCTTCTGGACCCAGGGCCGCTGGCTCCCTTTGCTCACGCCGCACCGCTGGCTGGAAGTGGTGGCCGCTGTGACGGCGCTGCGCTTCGTGGCCACGGCTGCGGGTGGTGCCTATGCCCCCGTGCTGGTGCTGGCGCAGCTGACGCACGCCATCACCTTCGCCGCCCACCACGCCGCCTGTTTCACGCTCGTGCACAAGCTCTTTCCGGACCGGCTGCGCGGGCGCGGGCAGGCGCTGTACACGACGCTGGGTTACGGCCTGTCGGGTGTGCTCGGTGGCGTTGGCGGCGGCTGGATCATTTCGCACTTCGGTTTTGCCGCCGTCTTCTGGGCCGCTGCGCTGTGCGCCGGGGTGGCCGTGCTGTGCGCACGCTTGGCCGGCCGCGCGTTGGTACACGCTGCACTGGCGCCACGCTGATCTGACCTGCTCTGATCTGCGTCCGAGCGCCTTTTCGCCTCAAGCTGGCGCGCGCCGGTGCCGACAATGGCAGCAGTCGGCCGCACTTTGCGGCCCGCGTGGCCGTGCAGTCCATGAACGACATCGTGCATTCATCAAAAGGCAGGCAGAGCGGCCGCAGCCACTGGCTGGGCACACTGAAGGCGCGCCTGATGATCGCCAGCGTGGTCGTCATCGCCACCTGTGTGCTGGCGTCGGCGAGTGTGCTGCTCACGCGGGTTGAGGAACGTGGCGTGCAGGCCATGCTGGACCTGGAGGCCGACCACATCGAACGCCTGGCCAGCGGCGTCGGGCAGCGCGTGGTGGTGATGCAGAACATGCTGCGCGCCACCGCCGACGCGCTGCCAGCCGCAGCGCAGCAGGACCCGGCCGCAGCCGTGGCCTTCCTGGCCAACACCGCCGCGCTGCGCGTCGTCTTCGACGCCGTCTTCGTGGCCGACGCCGCAGGGCGCGTGCAAGCGCTTGGCAACGGCGCCAAGACCATGCGCTCGGACCTGAACCTGGCAGGCCGCGACTACTTCATCCGCACCGTGACGCAGGGCGTGCCGGTGGTGTCGTCGCCGATCATCGGTCGCGTCTCGCAGTCGCAGGTGATCATGTTCACGATGCCGGTGTTCAACGCCCGCCGCGAGGTCGCTGCCGTGCTCGGCGGGTCAATCCGGCTGGCGCACCGCAACCTGCTGGACGACCTGACGTTTTCCGCCCGCAGCGCCGAGTACGGCGAGTTGACAGTGGTTGCCGACGCCAACGGCATCGTCATCTCGCACCCCGACCGGGCACGCATTGCCAGCCGCGTTGACACCGAACCCCGTCTGGCCGATGCCGCCGCGCACTGGGCCGCGCAGGGCCGGCCGATCGAGCCCACGCCGCTGGTGCTGCACCAGGGCGGCGCATTTGTCTCGATGGCCGGCGTGCCCGGCGCCGACTGGATGCTCTTTCGCGTCACGCCCGACGCGCAGTTGCTGGGCGGCATGGCGCAGGCGCGGCGCGAGGCCTGGCAATGGGCCGGCGCTGTGGCGCTGGCCGGTGGCCTGGTGATCACGGGTCTGCTGGCCGTGCTGCTGGGCCCGCTGACGCGTCTGCGCCAACGCGCCCGGCGCCTGCAGGAGCCCGACCTGCCGCTGGACGCCGACTGGCCCGC
>JANNGN010000735.1:0-3469 GCA_031403895.1 Rubrivivax sp.
AAAAGTCCATGCCGGGAACCACCTCGACCATCAACGGCATCAGCTTCAACTGGTCGCGCATGGTGTTTGCAGGAGGCAACTTCGTGCTCAGCAACAGCGTGCTGTTCACCAAGTACCAGCCGATCTGGGACCCGCGCATCACCTGGGCCAACGGCATCGTGCACAAGCGCGAAGCGGTGTACTGGACGGGCAGCGGCCCATCCAACACCTTTATCAAGCAGTTCACCGAGACCGTGCCAGCCAACCAGGCCCTGCTGACTGCGGGCGTCGTGAGTGGCAATTCACTGGCCGGCACCAGCTCCAAGTTCGGCATGACGGGTGTGTTCATGCCCACGGCCACGCTCTCAGGCTGGCTGTTCAGCGGCAGCGGCCTGGTGCTGGGCAGCGGACTGGTGTTGAGTGAAGGCCTGGTGCTGAGCGAGGGCCTGGTGCTCAGCGAAGGTCTGGTGCTGAGCGAGGGACTGGTCTTGAGCGAAGGCCTGATCCTGAGCGAAGGCCTGGTGCTCAGCGAAGGCATGGTCCTCAGCGAAGGGCTGACGCTCGGCGAGCCTTGACTGAGCACCTGACTGACTGACCAACTGACTGACTTCGCCGGCCACGCGCACACCAGACGCAGGGCCGGCGAAGTGCTTTGGATGGCGCTCTCAGGCGCTGTGCCCAAGTACTCAAGACCGGCCCCCGATTTGCCGACAACCTCTCACGACGCAAATGGACGCTCGGAACCTCAACCTATGAATCCTGCCCCTGGTATGACGCAAGCACCACCGCCGTTGCGGTGGTGGAGTCGGGTGCATCGGGCGCTGATGCCCGACTACAACCGCAAGGCTGCGATCTACTGGTGGACGGTGGTGTTGCTGGGGGGCATGACCCTGGTCGGGTCGGTGGTGAGCGTGGCCGGTGAATCGCCGCCAGCAGCGCTGCAAATCGCAGCCGGCGCGATCATCTCCATGATTGCGGGCTTCTTTCCGGTGCGCATACCGCGCTCGAAGAATTCCTTCGCGGCCGGCGAGATCTTCATCTTTCTGCTGCTGCTGATCCACGGCCCTGCCGCCGCCACCTTGGCCGCCGCAGGCGAAGCGGCGATGGGCTCGTGGCGCACGTCCAAGCGCTGGACCAGCCGCATCGCCAGCCCGACCCTGGCCGCATTGGCGATGTTCCTGGCCGGTTCGCTGTTCAGCCTGGTCTTTCACCTCGTGGCCGACAACGCGGGCTTGTTGATCCTGGCCACCATCCTGTTCGCCGTGGCCTTCTTCGTCATCAACACCTTGCTCGTCACGAGCGTGCTGCGCTTCAAGCGCAGCGAGCGGCTGCAGTTGTCCGACCTCTTCAGCCTGTTTGGCTGGATCGGCATCGCCTATGCCGGCAGTGCGGCGGTGGCGGTGTTGCTCTACCTCACCTATCGCCAGTCGGGCAGTGGCGTCCTGATGGCGATGGTGCCGTTGCTGGCCATGATGTTGGCCACGCTGCACTACTTCTTCCGCCAGCAAGAGGCCGCCGAAGAGGTGCGCCTGGCCGGCGCCGACGCCGTCGAGCGCGAGCGCGAACTGGCGCAGCGCCATGTGCGCGAGCTCGAAGCCAGCGAGCGCCGCTTCCACAGCGCCTTCACGCATGCGTCCATCGGCATGGCGCTGCTGGCCTTTGACGGCCGCATCCTGCAGGCCAACCCTGCGCTGCGCGCGCTGGTGGGCCGGCGCGACGAAGAGCTGGTGCATGAGCATTTCCAGGCCATCGTGCTGCCCAGTGACCGCGCCCGGCTCGACGAACAGCTCGGTCTCGTCAGCGTGCGTGAATTCGAAGGCTTTGCGCTTGAACTGCGCTGCCTGCACCGCGACGGCAGCGCCGTCTGGGTGGCTGCGCATTGCAGTTTTTTCAGCGAACCGGGCGCCAGCGCACCGTGCCTGATCCTGCAGGTGCAGGACATCACGGCACGCCGCAACGCCGAGGAAGGGCTGCACCACCTGGCCTTTCACGACAGCCTCACCGGCCTGCCCAACCGGCGCCGTTTCCACGAACTGCTGGGCCAGGCCGTGACCCTGCTCAACAGCGGCGCCAACCCGCATGACGCCTATGCCGTGATGTTCCTGGACTTCGACCGCTTCAAGCTCATCAACGACAGCCTGGGCCACAGCGCGGGCGACGAGTTCCTGGTCCAGGTGTCGCAGCGCATCCAGGGCAGCCTGCGCCCGCACGACACGGTGGCGCGCCTGGGGGGCGACGAATTTGGCGTGCTGGTGCGCCATGTCGAACATGAACGCAGCGTCGTCACGCTGGCCGAACGCCTGATGGAGGCCCTGCGCCGCCCCTTCCTGGTGGCCGGCACCGAACTGATGACCAGCGCCAGCATCGGCATCACCTTCAGCGCCCTGGGCTACACCAGCCCCGAAGACGTGCTGCGCGACGCCGATACCGCGATGTACAAGGCCAAGGGCGCTGGCAAGGCGCGCTACGCCCTGTTCGACGCCAGCCTGCACACCGAAGTGGCCAACCGCCTGCGGCTGGAAGGCGACCTGCGCCGTGCGATCGACGACGGCCGCCTCGCGGTCGCCTACCAACCCGTGTTTGCGCTCGTCGGCGCCGAGCCTGGCCGCCTGATGGGCTTTGAAGCCCTGGTGCGCTGGCAACACCCGCAGGACGGCACCATCGCGCCGGGATCGTTCCTGCCGATCGCCGAAGAAGCCGGGCTGATGATCAAGTTGACCGACTTCGTGCTGCACTGCGCCTGCCGCCAGTTGCGTGAGTGGCAGGAATCCGACCCGACCTGGGCCGCGCTGACGATGAACGTCAACGTCTCGGGCCACGACATCTCGCACCCGGCCTTCGTGGCGCGCATCACGCGCGCCATCGTCGAAGCGGGCCTGAAACCAGCGCACCTGTGCATCGAACTCACCGAAGACATCCTGATGTCGCGCCTGGAAGCTGCGTTGCCCATGCTGAGCGAACTGCGCCGCATGGGCGTGACGCTGGCGATCGACGACTTCGGCACCGGCTACTCGTCGCTGAGCCACCTGTCCACGCTGCCGATCGACTGCCTGAAGATCGACCGATCGTTCGTCTCCCGGCTCGAAGCCGGCTCCAACGAAGCCGCCGTGGTGCGCTCCATCGTGCTGTTAGGCAGCTCACTCGGCAAGGCGGTGGTGGCCGAGGGCATCGAGACCGATGTGCAGTTGCAGCAGTTGCAGGAAATGGGTTGTGGGCTTGGGCAGGGCTATCTGTTGGCACGCCCGACGCCAGCGGCGGAAGTGTCTTTGCTGCTGCTCAGCCTGCTGCCCGATATCCCGCTGCCGGGCGCCGCCTGGTCGCAGACGCAGCACGCGATGACGATCCACTGACGATGGACATCCACGCCCCGATGCGGCGCGCGCCCCGATGAATCCCGTGCCGCCGCCGGCCCGCAGCGCTGCAGCCTTGCCTTTGCCCTGGCGGCAGCGCCTGCACAGCGCGCTCATGCCCGACTACAGCCGCAAGGCCA
>JANNGN010000736.1:0-3513 GCA_031403895.1 Rubrivivax sp.
GCGGTGATGATCGAGATGGTCTATCACCTGCAGCTGAACGAAGCGCTGGGCCCGACCATGAAGTTCCTGGGCGCGTCGATCAACGCCAAGGGTTTCGACAGCTGGTTCGGCGCCAGCTTCGTGATGCTGGTGGGTGTGGCAATGTTCGAACTGGCGCGGCGCCAGTTCGTCAAGGAATGGGGGACCACGCAGGAAGAGATCGAGCGCGAAATCAAGAAGCGCGAGGCGGCGGCATGAACCACACCGGCGCTTCAGCGGAGTTCGCGCTCGAACTGCGCGACGTGCACAAGAGCTTCGGCAAGACCGAGATCATCCGCGGCACCAGCCTGCAGGTGCGCCCGGGTGAACGCGTGGCCGTCATCGGCCCCAATGGCGCGGGCAAGAGCACCCTCTTCAACCTCATCAGCGGGCGCTTTGGCTGCACATCGGGCGAGATCCTGCTGCACGGCGAAAAGCTGGATGGCCTGAAACCGTATGAGATCAACCGCAAGGGCCTGGCGCGCAGCTTCCAGGTCAGCAACCTGTTCACGCGCCTGTCGGTGTTCGAGAACCTGCGCTGCGCCGTGCTCTGGAGCCTGAACTACAAATACTCCTTTTGGCGCTTTCTGGCCGACGCCAAGGACGCCAACAATCGCGCCGAAGAAGTGATGGACATGATCAAACTGCACAAGCGCCGCGATGTGCTGGCCATGAACCTGACCTACGCCGAACAGCGCGCGCTGGAAATTGGCATCACCATCGCCGGCGGCGCCAGCGTGATCCTGCTCGACGAGCCCACGGCGGGCATGAGCCGCAGCGAAACCGCGCGCTTCGTCAACCTCATCCGCGAGATCACGGTCGGCAAGACGCTGCTCACCGTGGAGCACGACATGGGGGTTGTCTTCGGCCTGGCGGACAAGATCGCGGTGCTGGTGTACGGCGAGGTCATCGCCTTCGACACGCCCGAGAAGGTGCGGGCGAATGAGCGCGTGAAGGAAGCCTACCTCGGCAGCGTTCTGGCCGACGCGCAGGTCGCAGGATCGGGGCATTGAGATGCTGATGCTGAAAGACGTCCACGCCTTCTACGGCAAGAGCCACGTCCTGCACGGCGTGCATTTCGATGTTCACGCGGGTGAGATCGTGGCTTTGCTCGGCCGCAACGGCTCGGGCCGCAGCACCACCGTGAAGGCCATCATGGGCCTGGTGGACTGCAAGGGCTCGGTGCAGTTCAAGGGCCAGGAAGTGCTGGGCCAGAAGGCCTTCCAGATCGCGCACGCAGGCATCGGCTACGTGCCCGAGAACCGCGACATCTTTCCCACGCTGACGGTGCAGCAGAACCTGCTGCTGGGGCAGAAAGGTGGCGCCAGCAAAGCCAAGGACGGCCAGCGCTGGACGTTTGACGACATGTACACGATGTTCCCGCGCCTGAAGGAACGCCAGCACACCGAAGCCGGCGTGCTGTCAGGCGGCGAGCAGCAGATGCTGACGCTGTGCCGCACGCTGATGGGCGAGCCTGAACTCATCATGATCGACGAGCCCACCGAAGGCCTGGCGCCGAAGATCGTGGAACTGGTGGCCGGCTACCTGCGCGAACTCAAGCGCCGCGGCATCAGCGTGCTGCTGGTTGAGCAGAAGCTGACCATTGCGCTTGAAGTGGCCGACCGCTGCCTCGTCATGGGCCACGGCCAGATCGTCTTCGAAGGCACACCGACCGAACTGCGCGCGAATGCCTATATTCGCAAGGAATGGCTGGAGGTTTGAAACCCCCGGCCAGGCTCTTGTCACCGCAGGGACAACTACCCGTCACAGCCGCAACCTAGAATCGAACGACCGTTCTTTTCCTCCCGACCCACTCTCGACCCAAGGAGACGCCATGGGCGCCAAGTACGAAGTCCGCGGCAGCGTTGCCGTCATCACGCTGGACAACCCGCCGGTCAACGGCCTGGGCTACGACACCCGCACTGGCATCGCGTCGGGCATCGCTCAGGCGGTCAGCGATCCGGCGGTGGTTGCCGTCGTCATCACGGGGGGCGGCAGGGCGTTTTCAGGCGGCGCCGACATCAAGGAATTCGGCAGCCCGAAGGCGATTGCAGAACCCAACCTGCTGAGCCTGATCAGGCTGCTGGAAGACTGCCCGAAGCCGGTGGTGGCCGCCATCAACGGCGTCTGCATGGGGGGCGGCCTGGAGCTTGCGCTGGGCTGCCACTACCGCCTGGCCGCACCGGGTGTGGATGTCGCGCTGCCCGAGGTCAAGATCGGCCTCATTCCCGGCGCCGGCGGCACCCAGCGCCTGCCGCGTGTGCTGGGCGTGGAGACTGCGCTGAACATCATCGTCAGCGGGGATGCGGTAAAGAGCGAATTGCTGGCCTCCTTGCCGGGGCAGAAGCTCTTTGACCAGATCGTGGCCGAAGACCTGGTGGGTGCGGCCTGCGCTTTTGCCGGCGTGAAGGCAGCCGAGCACACCGCCAGTGGTGTTTCGCTGCCGCGTGTGCGCGACCTGAAAGCGCGCCACGACAACGCCGACGCCTACTTCGGCTTTGCGCGCAACATGGTCAAGGGCATGGCCAAGAACTTCCCGGCGCCAGCGAAATGCGTGGACGCGGTGCAAGCCAGCGTGAAGAAGAAGTTCGACGACGGCATGGCGGTCGAACGCGAAATCTTCATGGCGCTGATGCTCACGCCCGAATGCAAGGCGCTGCGCCACGCCTTCTTCGGCGAGCGCGCCGCCAGCAAGATCCCTGACGTGCCCGACACCACGGCGCAGCGCAAGGTTGAAAAGGTTGCCGTCATCGGCGCCGGCACCATGGGCGGCGGCATCAGCATGAACTTCTTGAACGCCGGCATTCCTGTGGTGATGCTGGAAATGAAGCAGGACGCGCTGGACCGTGGCGTGGCCACCATCCGCAAGAACTATGACAGCCAGGTGAAGAAGGGCAAGCTGACGCTTGAAAAGCTGAATGCGCGCATGGCCATGCTCACCACCACGCTGAACTACGCCGACATCGCGCAGGCCGACATGGTCATCGAAGCGGTGTTCGAAGAAATGGGCGTGAAGGAAAAAGTCTTCAAGACGCTGGACGAGGTGATGAAGCCCGGCGCCATCCTGGCCAGCAACACCAGCACGCTGGACCTGAACAAAATTGCGTCCTTCACCAAGCGCCCGCAAGATGTGATCGGCACCCACTTCTTCAGCCCCGCCAACGTCATGAAGCTGCTGGAAGTGGTGCGCGGCGAGAAGACCGCCAAGGACGTGCTGGCCACCGTGATGGCGCTCGGCAAGAAGATCCGCAAGACGAGCGTGGTGTCGGGTGTCTGCGACGGCTTCATCGGCAACCGCATGATCGAACAGTACAGCCGCCAGGCCGGCTTCCTGCTGGAAGAAGGCTGCACGCCGACACAGGTGGACAAAGCCGCCGAGAAGTTCGGCTTCGCGATGGGCCCCTTCCGCATGGGCGACCTGGCCGGCAACGACATCGGCTGGGCCATCCGCAAGCGCCGCACGCAGGAAAAGCCCGGCATGCGCTACAGCAAGAC
>JANNGN010000737.1:0-2628 GCA_031403895.1 Rubrivivax sp.
CCGACGACGCCGCCGCCATCACTGCCGCTGGCGTCGCCGGCGCCGATGCGGCCGTTTGGCCCTGCGCAGTGGCCATCAGCAGCGCAGCGCCCAAGGCCAACATCCAGCCCTTGAGTCCCACGCTGAAAATATGAATCACGGACTCTCCTTGCGGCGCTTGGCGCGCGGATGCGCCGCGTCGTAGATCTTGCTCAGGTGCTGGTGGTCCAGCTTGGTGTAGATCTGCGTCGTGCTGATGCTGGCGTGGCCCAGCAGTTCCTGCACCGCACGCAGGTCGCCGCTGCTTTGCAGCAGGTGGCTGGCATAGCTGTGGCGCAGCATGTGCGGGTGTACGCGGGTGGGCAGGCCCGACTGCTGCGCCATGTTCTGCAGGCGCAGGCGCAGCTGGTTGGGTGACAGGCGCGTGCCGCGCTGGCTGACGAAGAGCGCGGGTTCGTCGGCATGCGCCAGCGTGTGACGCACTTCCAGCCAGGCCTGCAGCGCTTGCAGGGCTGGCGCACCCACGGGCAGGCTGCGGCGCTTGCTGCCCTTGCCCAGCACATGCGCGGTGGCGTCGGCCACGTCAATCCAGCCGCGTGCCGTGCTTTTGACTGCGCGGTTGACTGCGCAGTTGACTGCGCTGTTGATGTTCACGCCAGCGACCACATCCAGCCCCATCAGTTCACCGATGCGCATGCCGCAGCCGTACAGCAGTTCGGCGATCGCATGGTCGCGCGCGGCCAGCGCGGGGTGGCTGTGTTGGGTGCGGTGTTCAGCCAGCGCCACCGCCTGCTGCACCGACAGCGCCTTTGGCAAAGGCTTGGGCGCCTTGGGTGGGCGGATGCCTTCGACCGGGTTCGCCTGCAGCAGGCCCTGGCGCCCCCACCAGCGGTACAGGCCACGCCACGCCGCCAGCGCAATGGCGATGCTGCGCGGCGCCAGGCCGCGCCCGCGCAGTTGCGCCACCCAGCTACGGATGTGCTGCGTTTGCGCCGCTTGCAATGCCACGCCGGCCACCTGCGCCGACGCCTGCAGGCGCAGCAGCGCTTCGCCGTACATCGCCACCGTGCGGGCGGCCAGGCGGCGCTCCACGGTCAGGTGCTGCAGGAAGCGCTGAATCTCGGCGGCCGGCTCGGTCATGGTGGATGTCGGTTGCACTCTTCGTCTTCGAACCTCATCGGGCTGCTGCAGCCCGGCGAGGCCTGATGGTGGCGCTGTTTGCACAACGTCAACGCATCGCTGGCCTCGTCCATGCCGCCGCGCCGGGTGGCGAATTTTCAGCCCTGTGGCCGGCCTGCTTTCAGACAGCCACACTGGCTCCAGGCTGGCGCATTGTCCCCGCAGCCGGCCAGGCCGGCCGTACCCGATGGCCCGATCCGTCTGTTTCATTCCGTCTGTCTCACGCATCCTTCGTGCGCTTTGGGACCATCGCCAGCCACCCCCCTCGCGCGCCCGACCTCAAGGCAAGGTTGCGACCAGCACCTGCCCACCGCTCAGGATCACCAGCTGCCTGGGCCCGAGGATCGCAAGGCCTTCGACATTCAGCAGTCGCGGGCTGGTGCCCAGCACGACGGCTGGCCCCTGCGGAATCAGGATACTGGGCACGCCGCCTGCCGGCAACACCGCAAGGCCCTGCGTGGTGCCGTAATACAGCGTGCCGGTGGCGTCCACCACGATGCTGCCAGTGAGGCCGCTGACGGCGGGCACGGGCAAGGTGGACACGCTGGCACCGTCCGGCGCAATGCGCCGCAGGATGCCGGTCTGGCCGGTGTTCACGCCATCGACCACGTACAGCGCGCCATCGGGTGCAATGGCGATGCCGCCGGGCAGGCGGAACCGCGCCACCGCAATGGGCCCGTCCGCGCTCCCGCTCTGGCCCAGCGCGCCGGCCACCGTGCTGACGTTGCCGGCCGCGTCGATGCGGCGCACGGCGGCGTTGCCAGCGTCGCCCATGAAGAGATTGCCGCCCGGGCCTAACGCCAAACCGGTGCGGTTGTTGAAGCTGTTGCCGTTGAAGCGCGCCGTGCTGGCGTTGCCATCGACGGCGCCAAACTCGGTCGGTGAGCCGGCAAGCAGCGTGACAACGTTGTCGGTCCCGATTCTGCGCACGCTGAAGTTGTCGATTGCAAAGAGCACGCCAGCGCCGTCGCTGACGATGCGCCCGACCCGGGTGAACTGCGCTTCACTGGCCACGCCATCGACCGAATTGCTCTGGCCGCTGACGAGCCCGCCCGCCAACGTCACGACGCCAGTCGGGCTGATGCGCCGCACCATGCGCCGGTCGCCATCGGCGACGACGACATTGCCAGCCGGATTGACCGTCACGCCCTGGATGCTGTTGACGCCCAGAGCAAAAGGAATCTGCGCCAGCGTGCCGACGCCCTGCGGCGTGGCACCAAAGCCGTTGGCGATGGTGGACACCGCGCCCGCCGCGCTGACCAGGCGCAGCGCGATGTCGTCGGCCACCATGAAGCCGCCGTTTGGCGCGCCGGTCACGCCGTAGGCTGAACGCAGCCGCGCGCTGACGCTGGAGCCGTCGGCCTGGCCGGTGCCGAGCGCGCGCGAGCCGGTCAGCGTCGTCACCACCGTGCTGCTCAGGTCGATCTGGCGCAGCAGGCCGGCGAAGTCACGCACGGTCAGTGTGTTGCC
>JANNGN010000738.1:0-5200 GCA_031403895.1 Rubrivivax sp.
GCTCTTCAGGTGCGCGTCAAAGGGCGCGACACCGCTGCTGATCGAGTTCATGTCGATCGTGATGTCCACGCGGCCGGTCTTGGCGGCGCGGTTGAACTGCACCGTGCCTTCTTTCTTGTCCCAGCGGCCGCGGTTGAAGGAAGTGCCGAAGTGGCTGACCTCGAAGTTGACGAAGGTGTGCGTGGGGTCGATCGAATAGGTGACGGTCTCGGCCTGGGCTATGCCCAGGGCGGCGAACAGGCAGGCGGCGGCGGTGCAGAAGGACTTCATTGAAACTCCAAAGGTTAGGAAGAGAAACAGGGAAAGAGGGAAGAACAGAAATCAAATCGATTCAGAGCGGGGCGAGGCCACTGAGGACCAGCTTGAAGCGCACCTGCACGTCGTTGGCGAGCAATGAGGTGTCGGCCCATTCGGCCTCACCCACCTTGAACTCCAGGCGCTTGATGGTGAAGGTGCCGCTGGCGGTGCTGGTTGCAGCAGCGCCCGCGCCGCTTTGAGTCAATTGCACCGGCACCGTGATGTCGCGCACCGAGCCCTTGATGCTGAGTTTGCCCGCCACTTCAAAGCGGCCCGGCCCGGCCGCCTTGATGCTGCCGGACTGGAAAGTGGCTTTCGGAAACAGCGCCACATTCAGCCACGTCGCTTTGGGCACTTCAGCGTCGAGTTCAGCGCTGCCGAAGCGGGCGCTGCCGGTGTCGATGCTGAAGCTCACGCTGCCGGTCTCGGGCTTCTTCGGGTCGAGCAGGACGGACACCGTGAAGGTGCCGAACTTGCCGTCCACCGGCACCCCCATCTGCTTGGTGGTGAAGCCGATTTCGCTGCCGGCGCTGACCAGCGACGCGGGTTTGGGCTGGGCAGCGGCGGGCTGGGCGATGGCACCCAGCAGCGCGGTGGCCAGGGTCAGGACAAAGAGATTGCGTGCAGTCATGATGAGTCGAGAAGAGTGGTTTCAAACCCGCGCCGGCAGCATGCGCCGCAGCAGGCCGTCGCGGTCGATGAAGTGGTGTTTCAAGGCGCCGACGATGTGCAGCAGCACGACAGTGCCCAGCGCATAGGCGAGCCAGCGGTGCAGTGGCTTGAGCGACTCGGACAGCGCGCGGTCCACGGGCACGAAATCGGGCAGCGGCAACACGCCAAACCACACGATGGGAAAGCCGGCCGCCGAACTGTAGGCCCAGCCGGCCAGTGGCACGGCGAAGAACAGCAGATACAGCGCCCCATGCGCAGCGCTGGCCGCGCGTTGTTGCCACGCCGGCATCGGCAAGGCGGGCGGCGGCTGGTGCGTCAGGCGCCACAGCAGGCGCAGCGCACTGAAGACCAGGATCGTCACCCCCGCCCATTTGTGCCAGTTGTAGAGCTTCAGGCGCGTGGGTGAAAACGGCAGGTCGGCCATGTACAGGCCGAGTGACAGCGAGCCGACGATCATCAGCGCCAACAGCCAGTGCAAGGCGATGGCCACCGGGGTGTAGGTTGTGGCGGCGGCGGGCTGGCTCTGCATGGGGCGCAGTTTCAGGGGCTCGATGGCGCTGGGCGTTCAAGGGATTTGATCGCGGCCGTCACCGCAGGCAAACAAAACGGGTCAACCGGATTCGTCACGGGTGCCATCGCCCGGTGCGCGCTGCCCGAGCCCGAGCCCGAGCGCGGCGGCGCCGGGCGGCTCGGCCAGCAAGCCGTGGCGCAGCGCGAAGTCAAGCGTCACGAGCGCGGCGTCCACCGTCATCGTGTCGCCTGCGGCCAGCAGCAGGGCCTGCGCCATGGGCAGCAGGTCGAAGCGGGCGACTTCGCCGTCCTGGTTGTGCGGCACCCAGCCCGGCGGCAGTGGCAGGTCGTAGCTGTGCAGCTCTTCGAGCTGCAGGCCTTCGGGCACGTCGCGGCGCAGGCGGATGACGCGGCCCGCGCGCACGGTGGTCATCTGCGCCGGGGTCAGGCCGGCTTCTTCCCAGCCTTCGCGCAGCAGGGCTTCGAGAGGGCTCTGGCCGTCGGCCACACCGCCGCCGATGAGGTTGTCGTGCAGGCCGGGGTCGGTGGCCTTGTGCGGCGAGCGCTGGGCGATCCACAGATGCGTGGGGCGGCCGCTTGCATTGGCTACAAACCCGTTCGCGTGGGCGCCGACGGTGAGCGTGCCCCAGAAGCGCGCCGCCGCGCGCTCGGTGCATGCCAGGCGCTCACCCGTGCGCAGGCTGACGATGGCATAGGACTCGTCGCGCCAGGCCCGCACCAGGCCATCGCGGCGCAAGGCGGCGTTGATGGCGGCCAGCGCGTCGTTGCGCGCTGCCTTGTCGGCGAGCAGTTCGATGCGGCCGGGCTCTGCACGCAGCCACGCGGGCCAGCGCCGCAAGGCAGCTGCATGCGCATGGGCGACCGATCCCACGGCATGACCCTCGATGAAAAACGGCACGCGGGTGGCTGGGTTGTGGGCCCGCGCCGCGTTGATTGCCGGCCAGTCCATCGGCGCTTCAGTCCAGCGGCCTGAACTCGGCAAACAGGTTCTGCGCCTCGGTCAGTTCAGCGAGCTTGACGTAGCTGCACGCAGCGCCGAAAGCGGCCCACATCGCGTGTACTTCCGGGTGCTCATGCGCGGCTTCGATGGCCTTTGCCGATGCCCATTCAAAGACTTCCACCAGCGTGCCGTCGGCCGCGCGCATGCAATACGGCGCGCGCTCGGTCACCAGGCCCAGGCGGCGCAAGGCGGGCACGTGGCTGCGCACCAGGTGCAGCAGCGCGGCTTCCTGCCCCGGCTTGGGCCGGTAGCAGGCGATCACCGGGCGCGGCAGTTCGGTGGTGGGCTTGTGGTTGATCTCGGCGCCCAGCACGAGCCGGTGGCCACCCGGACTCTGCACGACGATTTCGCGCAGGCCCCATGGCTGGTTGGTGGGCGGCAGCAGCACGGTGCCGCCTTGCGCCAGCACATGCGCATGCAGGCCGTCGATGTCGTGGCCCACATGCAGCCGCGTTTCGCCGCAGGGCTGGATCGGGTCTGCGCTGCGCGAGAGGTGGATGTAGATCGGGTCGCCGTAGCTGCGGTCGCCCAGCTTCACGCGGCCGTGACCGTGCGGCGGCTCGCCGTGCAGGAAGTCGATCTCAAAACCGAGCAAGCGCACAAACCACTCGGCCGCCGCCGCCACGTCGGGCACCGGCAGCACCGGCTGCACGCCGTGCAACTGATGGTGTTTGCCGAGCTGCATCGTCAGGCCGCCTTCTTCAAGTCGCCCACGCGCCAGCGCTGCATCAGCGCATCCCACTTCGGCCGTGCCGCTTTCAGGTGGCGCTCTTTGATATGGCCGTAGCCGCGAATCTCTTCCGGGATGCGTGCGATCTCGGCTGCCAGCGTGCGGTTGCCGGCGTTCAGCGTCTTCAGCAGTTCGTCGATGCAGGCCTCGTACTCATTGATCAGCGCGCGTTCGGTCTTGCGCTCTTCGCTGCGGCCAAAGACGTCCAGCGCCGTGCCGCGCAGGCCCTTCAGCTTCGCCAGCACCGCGAAGGCGCTGCGCATCCACGGGCCGAAGGGCTGCTTGATGAGTTCACCCTTCTCGTTCTTCTTGGCGGTGAGCGGCGGCGCCAGGTGGTGCATTACTTTGTAGTCGCCTTCGAACATCGCGGCGATCTTGTCGGTGAATGCGCTGTCGGTGTGCAGCCGCGCCACTTCGTATTCATCCTTGTAAGCCATCAGCTTGAAGAGGTAGCGCGCCACCGCTTCGGTCAGCACCGTGCCGCCCAGCGGCTGCTCGGCCGCCTGCACCTTCTCGACGAAGGCCTTGTAGCGCGCCGCGTAGGCCGCGTCCTGGTAGCCAGTGAGGAATTCGACGCGCTTGACCACCATCTCGGCCAGGCCCGTCTTCTTCACGAACTGGATCACCTGCTGCGCCTTGAACATCGCCTGCACCGCAGCCAGGTCGTGCGCGCAGCGCCGGCCCCACTCGAAGGCCGACTTGTTGTTGTCCACCTGCACGCCGTTGAGTTCGATGGCGCGCATCAGCGCCGCATGGCTGACGGGCACGCGCCCCTTTTGCCAGGCGTAGCCCAGCATCAGCGGGTTGGTGTAAATGCTGTCGCCCAGCATTTGCACTGCTACCTGCTCGGCGTCGAAAGCACCCACCAGGTCGTCACCCACACTGGCGCGCACGGCGGCTTCGCAGTTGCCACCGGGGAACTGCCATTCCGGGTTCTTTACGAAGGCGGCGGTCGGCGTGCCGTGCGTGTTCAGTGCGACAAAGGTGCGGCCCTGCTGCATCACGGTCAGCGTGTATTTGGCAGCGCCGACGATGCTGTCGCAGGCGATCACCAGGTCGGCCTGCGCGGTGTCCACCTTGGTCGTGAAGATGGCATCGACGCGGTTGGCGATCTGGATGTGGCTCCAGGTCGCGCCGCCCTTCTGCGCCAGGCCGCCGGCGTCTTGCGTGACGACGCCCTTGCCTTCCAGATGCGCGGCCATGCCGAGCAACTGGCCGATGGTGATGACGCCGGTGCCGCCAACGCCGCCGACGACGATGCCCCAGGCTTTTTCGGACACCGGCAGGCTGGGTTGGGGAATAGCCGGCAGGCCGCTGAGATCGCCTTTCTGCGCCTGCTTCGGCTTCTTCAACTGGCCGCCTTCGACGGTGACGAAGCTGGGGCAGAAGCCCTTCACGCAGGAGTAGTCCTTGTTGCAGCTGTTCTGGTTGATGCGGCGTTTGCGGCCGAATTCGGTTTCGACCGGTTCCACGCTGAGGCAGTTGCTCTGCACGCTGCAATCGCCGCACCCTTCGCACACCAGTTCGTTGATGACGACACGCTTTTCGGGGTCCACCATCTTGCCGCGCTTGCGGCGGCGGCGCTTCTCGGTGGCGCAGGTCTGGTCGTAGATGATGACTGTCGTGCCCTTGAGTTCGCGGAACTCCCGCTGGATGCGGTCGAGCTCGTCACGGTGGTGCACGGTGACGCCCGCTTCAAGCGTTATGCCGTCATACTTCTCAGGCTGATCGGTGACGATCACCAGCTTGGCCACCCCTTCGGCGAGCAGGCTCTTCATGATCTGCAGCACGGTGTGGCCCTCGGGCCGCTCACCCACCGGTTGGCCGCCGGTCATGGCGACGGCGTCGTTGTAGAGCACCTTGTAGGTGATGTTCACGCCCGACGCGATGCTTTGGCGGATGGCCAGGCTGCCGCTGTGGAAGTAGGTGCCGTCCCCAAGGTTTGCGAAGACGTGCGCGTCCTTGCTGAA
>JANNGN010000739.1:0-2196 GCA_031403895.1 Rubrivivax sp.
GGCCAGATCACCGAAGACACGCGCATCCGGGCGTCGATTCCGTGTATCCAGATGGCGCTGGATGCCGGTGCGGCGGTGATGGTGACTTCGCACCTTGGGCGGCCGAAAGAAGGCGAATTTGATCCGGCTGATTCGCTGGAGCCGGTGGCCGAACGACTGGGCAAGTTGATGAAGCGTGATGTGACATTGATGACCGACTGGGTCGACGGCGTCGGTGTGAAACCCGGCCAGGTCGTGCTGCTGGAAAACTGCCGCCTCAACAAGGGCGAGAAGAAAAACGACGAAGCGTTGTCGCGCAGACTGGCCGCACTGTGCGACATCTTCGTGCATGACGCCTTCGGCACCGCGCACCGCGCCGAGGCCAGCACCTACGGCATCGCGCAGTACGCCAAGGTGGCCTGCGCCGGCCCGCTGCTGGCGGCCGAGATCGACGCCACCACGCGCGCGCTGGCGGCGCCCAGGCGGCCGCTGCTGGCCATCGTGGCGGGCAGCAAAGTCAGCACCAAGCTGACGATCCTGCAGGCGCTGGCGAGCAAAGTGGATGGCCTGATCGTCGGCGGCGGCATCGCCAACACCTTCATGCTCGCCGTCGGCCTGCCGATCGGCAAGAGCCTGGCCGAGCCCGACCTGCTGCACCAGGCCAAGGCCGTCATGGCGGCGATGAAAGCGCGCGGTGCCGAGGTGCCGATTCCGATCGACGTGGTGGTGGCCAAGGCCTTCAAGGCCGATGCCGTGGCCACCATCAAGGCAGCCACCGACGTCGCGGCCGACGACCTGATCCTCGATATCGGCCCGCAGACCGCAGCCCTGCTGGCCAAGCAGATCATGACCGCTGGCACGGTGGTCTGGAACGGCCCCGTCGGTGTCTTCGAATTCGATGCGTTCTCGCATGGCACCGAGGCTATCGCGCGCGCCATCGCAGCCAGCCCCGCCTTCAGCATCGCCGGTGGCGGCGACACGCTGGCTGCCATTGCCAAGTACGGCATCGAGCGCGACGTGGGCTACATCAGCACCGGCGGCGGCGCATTCCTGGAAGTGCTGGAAGGCAAAACACTCCCGGCCTTCGAGGTATTGGCGCGCCGCGCTCAAAGCTGATGCAACCGCAGCGGGTTGATCCCGCTGCGATCCGCTCGGGGTTCCGCGCTACGCTCTGACGCGCAAACCAACAAGACCGGAGACCCCCGTGGCCAAGACACTGTCCGACGCTGAAAGCCAGTTGCGCGAAGCCGCGCTGGAATACCACCGCAGCCCCACGCGCGGCAAGATTGCCGTCAACCCGACCAAGCCGCTGAGCAACCAGCGCGACCTGTCGCTGGCGTATTCGCCGGGTGTGGCGTATGCCTGTCTGGCCATCGAAGAAGACCCCACGCTGGCGGCCGAGTACACCAGCCGCGCCAACCTGGTGGGCGTGGTCACCAACGGCACGGCGGTGCTGGGCCTGGGCGACATCGGCCCTTTGGCCAGCAAACCGGTGATGGAGGGCAAAGGGTGCCTGTTCAAGAAGTTTGCCGGCATCGATGTCTTCGACTTGGAGCTGGCCGAACGCGACCCCGACAAATTGATCGAGATCATCGCCGCACTCGAGCCCACGCTGGGCGGCGTGAACCTCGAAGACATCAAGGCGCCCGAGTGTTTCTACATCGAAAAGAAACTGCGCGAGCGCATGAACATCCCCGTCTTCCATGACGACCAGCACGGCACCGCGATCATCTCGTCGGCGGCCTTGCTCAACGGCCTGGAACTGGTGGGCAAGAAGATTGGCGACGTGAAGCTGGCGGTGTCGGGCGCGGGCGCGGCGGCCATCGCCTGCCTGGACGTGATGGTGGGCCTGGGCGTCAAACGCAACAACATCTTCATGTGCGACAGCAAGGGCGTCGTGCGCGAAGGGCGCGACGATTTCAACGCCGGCAAGCTCGACGAATCCAAGCAGCGCTACTGCCAGCGCACGGATGCACGCACGCTGGCCGACGTGGTCAAGGGCGCCGATGTCTTCCTGGGCTGCAGCGCGGCTGGCGTGCTGTCGGCCGAGATGGTGCTGTCGATGGCGAAGCAGCCCATCATCCTGGCGCTGGCCAATCCCGAGCCCGAGATCCGGCCCGAGCTGGCCAAGGCGGCGCGGCCCGACTGCATCATCGCGACCGGCCGCAGCGACTACCCGAACCAGGTCAACAACGTCCTGTGCTTCCCGTACATCTT
>JANNGN010000740.1:0-4218 GCA_031403895.1 Rubrivivax sp.
TTCAAGGACTTCAAGGACTTGAACTTCCAGACCCTGGACGACGGCGACCCGCGCGCCACCGCGATGCTGAAGAAGATGCGCGACGTGTGGGACAACGCACCGGTCAACAGCGCGCTCGTCGGCCAGCTGGTGCGCATCCCCGGCTTCGTGGTGCCGCTGGAAGACAGCAAGGACGGGCTGAAGGAATTCCTGCTCGTGCCCTACTTCGGCGCCTGCGTCCACAGCCCGCCGCCGCCGGCCAACCAGATCGTGCATGTGCTGCCCAAGTCGCCGGCCAAGGGCCTGCGCTCGATGGACGCGGTGTGGATCAGCGGCACGCTCACCACCGGCCGCACCGATTCATACATGGGCGCAGCCGGCTACCGCATCGAAGCCATCAGCGTGGCGCCCTACACCGAAGTGGCGCGATGAAAGTGGCGCGATGAAAGTGTCTCGCTGATGACCAGCCGCCCGCCCGGCGCCAGCGGGCGCGATCTCACGCGCACCACCTTCGCCGTGCTCTTCATCGGGCTGCTGCTGGGCACGTCGCTGTGGATCTTGCGGCCCTTCCTGGGCCCTGCGGTGTGGGCGACGATGGTGGTGGTGGCCACCTGGCCGCTTTTACTGCGGGTGCAGAAGATGCTGTGGGGCCGGCGCTCGCTCGCCGTCGCCGTGATGACGTTGCTGCTGCTGCTGCTGTTTGTGGTGCCGCTGGTGTTTGCCGTGGTCACCATCGTCGGCAATGCCGACCTGCTGATGGACTGGGCCAAAGTCGCCGCCACCTACACGCTGCCTGATGCGCCACCGGCCTGGCTGAGCCAGCTGCCGCTGGTGGGCGCCATGGCCGACAGCGCCTGGCGGCAGGCGTCCGAGCTCGGCCTGCGCGACCTGCTGCCGCGCCTGTCGCCCTACGCCGGTGACCTGACGAAGTGGTTCGTGGCGCAGGTCGGCAGCATCGGCGTGCTGATGTTGCAGTTCTTGCTGACGGTGCTGGTGGCGGCCGTGATGTACAGCCAGGGTGAAGAGGCGGCGGCGATGGTGCGCCGCTTTGCGCAGCGCCTGGCGGGGGAGCGCGGCGCCGACGCCGTCACGCTGGCCGGTGGCGCCATCCGCGGTGTGGCGCTGGGCGTGGGCGGGACGGCCTTCGTGCAGGCCGTGCTGGGCGGCCTGGGCGTGGCGCTCGCGGGGGTGCCGTTCTCGGCGCTGCTGACGGCGCTGATGTTCATGCTGTGCCTGGCGCAGGTGGGGCCGATGCCGGTGCTGCTGGGCGCCGCCGGCTGGGCCTTTTACAACGACAGCACCGGCTGGGCGATCTTCCTCGTGGTGTTGGCGCTGGTGCTGGGCTCGATCGACAACCTCATCCGTCCGGTGCTCATCAGGATGGGCGCCGACTTGCCGCTGCTGCTGATCTTTGCCGGCGTCATCGGCGGCCTGTTTGCCTTCGGCCTGGTGGGCATCTTCGTCGGGCCCTTGATGCTGGCGGTGGGCTACACGCTGCTGACGGCGTGGATGGGTGACGAGGCGGCGGTGGGGCCGGAATATCGGGACTGATGACCGGGACTGATGACCGGGACTGATTGCTGCCACTGAGCACGCGCTTCAGAGCCGCTTGCGCATCCGCACACACGGGATAGTCACCTGCAAGCCGACTGGATGTTCTTGCTCCGACAGGGCCTCAAAACCGTGGCGCATGTAAAAGGGCACGGCGTTTAGCGACGCGTCCAGCCACAGCACCTGCGCACCGGCGCCGCTGGCCGAACTCTGCAGTGCCTGAAGCAGCAGCCTGCCGATGCCCGAACGCTGCGCTGCTGGCGTCGGCCTGGGCCACCCGCGTCAGCCTGGTCACGATCGGCGCCCGGTAGTGCAGCGGCGTGCGGTCGCCAAACCAGGCCAGGCGCTGCGCGGCTGTGTAGTGCAACTCGCCGATGGCAGCGATGGCGTCCAACTGCAGGGCATGGAGTGCCGCCGCATCGTCGGGTCTTGCGGCGCGAATCTGCGGCTTGTCAGGCACGGCCGATCCATTGCAAGTCCTTGCCCCGGCGTTCACTGGAGTACCTTCGTGCTGCGCACTCCGGTATTCGCCCTTGGGGCGGCCCGGCGGGCTCATGCCCGCAGGCGCCGCAGCAGGCCCGCCGTGGACGCGTCCAGCCCCGCCGTGTCGCCACTGCCCAGGCGCGGCAGCAGCGCGTTGCACAGCGCCTTGCCCAGCTCCACGCCCCACTGGTCGAAACTGTTGATGCCCCACAGCGCGCCGCTGACGAAGACACGGTGTTCGTACAGCGCGATCAGGGCGCCCAGCGAGCGCGGCGTCAGCGCGTCCAGCACGAAGGTGGTGCTCGGCCGGTTGCCGGGAAAGGCGCGGTGCCGCGACAGCACGGCGGCGTCGATGCCGCCGGCCGCCGTGGGCGCTTTCTCGACGCCAGCTTCAGCGGCAGTCTTGCCCAGCATCAGCGCCTGGCTTTGCGCCAGGCAATTGGCCAGCAGCATGCGGTGCTGCCCGGCGAGCGCGTGCGCGGGTTTCTTGACGGCGATGAACTCGACCGGGATCACGTCCGTGCCCTGGTGCAGCATCTGAAAGTAGGCGTGCTGGCCGTTGGTGCCAGGCTCGCCCCACACCACCGGGCTGGTGGCGTAGGGAAGGGGGTTGCCGGCCTGATCGACGCGCTTGCCATTGGATTCCATCTCCAGCTGCTGCAGGTAGGCCGGCAGGCGCTTCAGGCCCTGGTGATAGGGCGCGACGCTGCGGCTGGTGAAGCCGTGGAAGTTGCGGTACCAGATGTCCAGCAGGCCCAGCAGCACGGGCAGGTTCTGCGCCAGCGGCGTGTGCGCAAAGTGCTGGTCCATGGCGTGCGCGCCGGCCAGCAGGGCGCGGAAGTTCTGCGCGCCGACGGCAATGGCGATCGGCAGGCCGATCGCGCTCCAGAGCGAATAGCGCCCGCCCACCCAGTCCCAGAAACCGAAGGTGGTGCTGATGCCGAATTCGGCCGCCGCTTGCACGTTCGTGGTGGTGGCCGCGAAATGTCGGGAGATCGGCCTCGCCACGTCGCTGCCGCCCTGCTGCACGAGCCAGGCGCGCGCCGCCGCCGCGTTGGCCATCGTCTCCTGCGTCGTGAAGGTCTTGCTGGCGATGATGAAGAGCGTCTGCTTTGCGTTGAGCTTTTGCAGCAGCGGCGCGATGTCATGGCCATCGACGTTGCTGACGAAGTGCAGCCGCTGGCCCGGCTGCGTGTACGCGTCCAGTGCCGGCACCACCATCTGCGGGCCGAGGTCGCTGCCGCCGATGCCGATGTTGACGATGTCGGTGATGAGCGGGTCGGCGCGCACCCGTTCGGCGTAGGCGAGCATGGCGTCCAGCACGCCGTGTACGTCTTCGCTGAAGGCCCCAAGGCCACGCGGCGCTCGCAGTGCCGTGTGCAGCACCGCGCGGCCTTCGGTGGCGTTGGCGATGTCGCCACGCAGCATGGCGTCGCGCTGTGCCTGCAGGCTGCATTCACGCGCCAGGTCGAGCAGGAAGTGCAGCGTGGCGGTGTCGATCAGGTTCTTGCTCAAGTCGGCAAAGACCTCGGGTGCTTCGAAGCTGAGTGCGGCAAAGCGGCCGCCGTCGCGCGCGAAGGCTTCGCGCAGGTCCAGGTCGCGGCCGTGGGCCTGGTAGTGGCCTTGCAGCGCGGCCCAGGCGGCGGTCTGGTCGCAGCGCATCACTTCTGCAGCCCCTCGATCAGGCGGTCGAGCTTGATCGCATCGGCGGCAAAGGCGCGGATGCCTTCGGCCAGTTTTTCGCTCGCCATCGCGTCCTCGTTCAGCGCCCAGCGGAATGTCTTCTCGTCGTGGTGCACGGCGGGCAGGTCGAGCGCGCGCGCCGCATCGGCATCCAGCGCGCGCGCCAGCGGCGCGCTGCTGGCCTGCAGCGCGGCCAGCAGCTCGGGGCTGATGGTCAGCAAGTCGCAGCCCGCCAGCGCCACGATCTGGCCCGTGTTGCGAAAACTGGCGCCCATTACTTCGGTGGTTATGCCGTGGTGTTTGTAGTGGTTGTAGATGGCGCGCACGCTCTGCACGCTCGGGTCGTTGGCGCCAGAGCGCGCGGCCTCGTCCCACGCACTGCCTGCCGTTTTTTTGTGCCAGTCGTAGATGCGGCCCACGAAAGGGCTGATGAGCTGCACGCCCGCGTCGCCGCAGGCCACCGCCTGGCAGAAGGCAAACACCAACGTCAGGTTGCAGCGGATGCCTTCGCGCTGCAGCACT
>JANNGN010000741.1:0-14444 GCA_031403895.1 Rubrivivax sp.
GACCCCACGCTGCGCTTTTCCAACGGCCACTTCACGATGCTCGGCCTGCGCGTCAACGGCAAGCCGCTGCTGCGCGCCTACAGCATCGTCAGCGCCAACTACGAAGACCATCTCGAATTCCTCAGCATCAAGGTGCCCGACGGCCCGCTCACCAGCCGCCTGCAGCACATCCAGGTGGGCGACAGCGTCATCGTCGGCAAGAAGCCCACCGGCACGCTGGTGGTGGACTACCTGCTGCCGGGCAAACGCCTGTACATGCTCTCGACCGGCACCGGCCTGGCGCCCTTCATGAGCATCGTGCGCGACCCCGAAACCTACGAGAAGTTCGAGCATGTGATCCTGGTACACGGTGTGCGACAGGTGGACGAGCTCGCGTACCACGACGTGCTGGTGGAACACCTGCCGAACCACGAATTTCTGGGTGACCTGGTGAGCAGCAAGCTGCGCTACTACCCCACCGTCACACGCCAGGCTTACCGCAACATGGGCCGCGTGACCGAGCTCATCGACACCGGCAAGTTGGCCATCGACCTGCAGGTGCCCGAGCTGAATCCAGCGGAGGACCGCGTCATGATCTGTGGCAGCCCCGGCATGCTGCGCGACCTGAAGGTGCTGCTGGAAAAGCGCGGCTTCAAGGAAGGCAACACCTCGAAGCCGGGCGACTTCGTGATCGAACGGGCCTTTGCCGAACAGTGAGCGGCTGAGCCGCCATGCGGCGACTGCGCGCACGCCGGATCGTTTGCCTAACGTTACAAAATGTCGGCCATGACTGCGGCCGGAATCACCGCGCCGTGGTGCTGCACCACGCGCGCGGCCAGGCGGTTGCCGGCCAACGCTGCCGCTGCTGCGGTCTGGCCGCCCAGGCGCGCGGCCAGATAGGCGCCAGCGAAGGAGTCGCCGGCGGCAGTCGTGTCCACCACGCGCGCCACCGCCACGGCGGGCACTTCCAGCAGCGGCTGGCCGGCGCAGCGCACGAGCGTGGCGTTGGCACCGCGCTTGACCACCACCTCGCAGCAGGGCAGCGCCAGCGTGCGCTGCAACTGCGCGCTGGCGTCGGCTTCGCCCCACAGCGCCTGCTCGTCGTCCAGCGTCAGCAGCGCCACCGTCGCCAGGCCCATGAAGCGCTGGAAGTTGGCGCGTGCCGTGGCCACGTCGAGCCACAGGCGTGGCCGGTAGTTGTTGTCGAAGGCGACGGTGCCACCGCGTGTACGCAGGGCCTGCGCGACAGTGGCCAGGCGCTCGCGCCCGGCCGGCGGCAAGATGGCCAGGCTGATGCCGCTCAAGTACAGCGCGTCGATCTGTGCGGCCTGCTGTTCCAGCGGCGTGCTGCCAGCGGGCGCATCGGGTGCGTCTTCAAAATACGCCCGCGCGGCGGCCTGGTCGCGCCAGTAGCTGAAGCGGCGTTCGCCATGCGCGTCCACCTCGATCAGGTACAGCCCCGGCAGTTGTCCGGGCAGCCGCCGCACGAGCGAGGTGGACAGGCCCTCGGCCTGCCAGCGCTGCAGCATGCCGCTGCTCAAGGCGTCGTCGCCCAGTGCGGTGGCGTAGTCCACTTGCAGGCCGTGCTTGCGCCCGCAACGGGCCAGATAAACGGCGGTGTTGAGCGTGTCGCCACCATAGCTCTGGCGCATGTCGCCGAATGCCTGGCCTTGCAGTTCGAGCATGCATTCGCCGAATGAAACGACACGAAGCGGCCTGACCATGGATTCCCCTAGAGCAATTTGGAAGAGTGCTTCGATAGTCTGCAATGGCCGTAGCCCAACAGGATTCTGGCTGACCTTGCGTTGCGGATTCAAACCATGACCACTGCTTTTCAAACTCTGCTGATGACCGGCGCCGCCGGCTTCGTGGGCCGCAATCTGGCGCCTGCCCTGTTGCCCCTGGCGGCGCGGCTGCGTCTGTCGGACCTGCCCGCAGCCCTGGCCGGCGCCACGCTGCCCGCCGGTGCCGAGGTGGTGCCGTGCGACCTGGCCGACGCGGCGGCCGTACACGCGTTGCTCTGCGGCGTGGACGCTGTCGTACACCTGGGTGGCGTGTCGGTCGAAGGGCCCTTCGAACCTATCCTGCAGGCCAACATCCGCGGCCTGCACAACCTGTACGAGGCGGCGCGCCGGCAAGGCGTGAAACGCATCGTGTTCGCCAGCAGCAACCACGTCACCGGCTGCTACGAGCAAGCGCAGACCATCAGCCCGCAGGACCCGCCACGACCCGACGGCAACTACGGCCTGAGCAAGCTTTTCGGCGAAGGCATCGCCAGCCTGTACTGGGACCGCTTTGGCATCGAGACTGTCTGCCTGCGCATCGGCAGCGCGCTGCCGGCGCCGCCCGACAGGCGTGGCCTGTCCACCTGGATCAGCTTGCCCGACCTGGCGCGACTGGTGTACTGCGCGCTGTCGGCGCCGCAGGTGGGCTTTCTGGTGGCCTACGGCATGTCGGGCAACACGCGCGCGTTCTGGCAGACGCAGGACGCGTGGGCTCGGCTCGGCTTTGTGCCGCAGCACAATTCTGAAAGCTATGCGCCGCAGGTGGAGCATTTGCGGCAACCCGAAGGCCCGATGCGGCAGCTGCAAGGCGGCCTGTTTCTGGGCATCGGACCCTTTGACGGCACTGACTAGCCAATCCGACCAACCAGGAAATAACCTGGTATCCACAAGTATTCAATCGCGGCGGCTTCGATCGAATCCGGTATCGTTGCTTTCAGTACAACGTTGGCGTTGATGACAGACTCATTGGCTTTGTCGCCGCACCTAATTCTTTTCGCCATAGGATCGATCGGGGATGTCCGGCCCCTGCATTTGATCGCCCGCGAATTGCACCGGCGCGGGCATGCAGTCACGCTTGTCGCCCTGCCCGGGTTTGAGAAAACCCAGGACGATGGGTTTGAGCTGGTGACAGCACCGCAAGACCTTGCGCCCGAGCTTGCGAAATCAAAGGATGTCGCAAGCTGGTGGGCCAAAACATGGATCGGACGGGGCTTTGCCAGTTGGCGCGCAGCCACGCCGCTTGTGCTGCGTCGCGCAACTTGGGTGCAGGGCTTTTTGCAGCAAAGGCAGAGCCGGGGCCGTTTGGTGGTGCTGGCACGAAGCGGCTTGTTGGGTGCGCGAATCGCCCGCGAATGCATCGATCTTTTTTTGATCACGGTGCATCACACGCCCGCCGCATTCCGCAGCCGTTACGAGTCATTTGTCTTGCCGGTGCCGCAAGGTATGAACAGGGTGTTGCGCCTCGCTCGCAGCATGCTTTGGCGCAGCATGGATATCTACGTCGGTGCGTTGCTGCGGCGGCCGCTCAACCAGCATCGCCGCGAGTTGGCGCTGCCGCCGGTCCGGCGCCTGTTCGACCAATGGGTCTTCTCGCCGGATATGAACCTGGCGCTCTTTCCGGAATGGTATGCGCGCCCGCAGCCCGATTGGCCCTCGAATACGTGGCTCGCCGGTTTTCCGCTGAGCGACGGGAACGTTGGCGACAGCCTGCCTGACGATGTGCAGCACTTTCTTCGCAACAAAGAGCCTGTTGTCGTGTTCACACGCGGATCGCATGCGGCTACTGGCGAAGAGTTCTTCCGCATTGCATCGGCGGTCTGTCTGGTCCAGGGTTGGCGCGGACTCATTCTTGGCCCCGCACGGGAGAATGCTGAACAGCGCCGCAGTGCGTTGGTATTGCAGGTTCCGTTCGCTTCGCTGGCTGCGGTGCTGCCTGGCGCTTCGGTGTTGGTGCATCACGGCGGCATCGGCACCTGTGCGCTGGCTTTGCGGGCTGGCGTTCCACAAATCATCATTCCGGGTATTGGCGACCAATGGGATCAGGCCAAGCGGGTGGTCCGGCTGGGTTGTGGAAGCTACCTTCCTCTGCGGTCGCTGAATCAAGCGCGGCTGGCGGCGGCGGTGGCGAGCCTGCTCAAGAATGAGCTGATGCAAGCGCGGTGCGCCGAAGTCGCCAACGACTGCCGGGGCGACGGGGTTTCGCAAGCTGCTTCGCTGATCGAATCCGTTGGCCAACTGCCTGCTGGCCAGCAACAAACCCCGGTCCGCGAAATTGAAGCCACTTTCCAGGCGGTGCGTGATGGCAATCAACGATGCGCAGTTCCCGCAGAGGTGGTCGAAGTCTGAGTCACCCAGTGCTGTTCAAATAGCCCGCATGTGTACACCCAGTTTGATAGCCAATTTCGTACCCAATCCCCGCCTGCCAGACCCGCGCATCGAAGTCTTCGACGAACGCTTCCTGCCGCTGCGGTTGTTGTCGGGCACGGTTGAACAACTCGCCACCGGCTTCTATTGGGCCGAGGGGCCGGTGTGGTTTGGCGACGGCCGCTACCTGTTGTTCAGCGACATTCCGAACAACCGCATCCTGCGCTGGGACGACTGCTCTGGCGCACTCACCGACTTCCGCAAACCCAGCAACCACGCCAACGGCCTGGCGCGCGACCGGCAAGGGCGCCTGCTGGCCTGTGAACACGGCACGCGGCGCGTCACGCGCACCGAGTACGACGGGCGCATCACGGTGTTGGCCGACAGCTTCCAGGGCAAGCGCTTGAATTCACCGAATGACATCGTGTGCCAGCGCGACGGCAGCATCTGGTTCACCGATCCGCCGTTCGGCATCCTGGGCTGGTGGGAAGGCGAACCGGCCACGCCCGAGCTGCCGCACGGTGTCTATCGCATCGACCCGGTATCGGGCAAGCTAACGTGTGAACTGGATGAGCTGCAAGGCAGCAACGGCCTGGCCTTCAGCCCCGACGAGAAACTCCTGTACGTGGTGGAAAGCCGGGCTGCGCCGCATCGCAGGATATGGGCCTACGAGGTTGACGCCGGCACGCTGGCGAACAAGCGCCTCTTCGTTGACGCAGCAGGCCCCGGCGCCTACGACGGCATTGCGGTGGACGTGCAAGGCAACGTCTGGTGCGGCTTTGGCAGCGCTGGCGCCTTGAATGCCGACCTTGAAGCGCTGGACGGCGTGCGCGTGTACAACGCGGCGGGCGACATGCTGGCGCACATCCACCTGCCCGAGCGCTGCGCCAATGTCTGCTTCGGTGGCGCCAACAACAACCGGCTGTTCATGGCGAGCAGCCATTCCTTGTATGCGCTGTACGTGAACACACGCGGGGCGGTGTGAATGCGCCAATTGCGCCGATTGCGCCGATTGCGGTAAGCGATCGGCCATCGGGTTGATGCCGATCCGCAGCCGACGGCGCGCCTGTAGTGTGAAAGCCGGCCGGCGCCGTTGCCGTCACCGGCCTGTCACGGCAGCCGAATAGCCTGCCAACTCCGCTTCCCTTGCACCCCGAGGAGACAACAATGAGTACACGCAACCCCAAACGCTGGGCCGCCGCTATCCTGATCGGCCTGGCGCTCACCAGCGCCGTTAGTCTGGCCAGCGCCCGCGACGACGAACTGCGCGGCTTCAAGGCCCCGCTCGTGATCGGCCACCGCGGCGGTGGCAACGGTTACCTGCCCGAGCACACGCTGGAGGCCTACGCACTGGGCATCGAACTCGGAGCGGACTTTGTCGAGCCCGATCTGGTCGCTACCAAGGACGGCCACCTGATCGCACGCCACGAGCCCAACCTCATCGCCACCACCAACGTCGCCAGCCTGCCGCAGTTCGCGGCGCGCCGACGCACGGTGATGCTCGACGGCGTGCCCGACACCGGCTTCTTCGCCAGCGACTTCACGCTGGCTGAAATCAAGCAGCTCCTTGCGGTGCAGCCGCTGGCTGAACGCGGCAGTGCCTTCGACCGCCTCTACCAGATCCCGACGCTGGAAGAGGTGATCGACTTCGTCAAGCGCAAGTCGGCCGAGAAGGGCCGGCGCATCGGCATCTACCCCGAAACCAAGCACCCCACCTACCACCAGCAGATTGGCCTGGCGCTGGAAGACCGGCTGCTGCGTGTGCTGACGCGCGCGGGCTGGAACCAGCGCGGTGCGCCGGTGTACATCCAGTCCTTCGAAACCGCCAACCTGCGCTACCTGCGCACGCGCACGCGGCTGCCGCTGATCCAGCTGGTGGACGCGGACGACATCGCCCCCAACGGCGCGCTGACCTTCGCCGCACCCTATGACAAGCCTTACGACTGGGTGGTGTCAGGCCGCGCGGGTTTGTTCAGCGACCTGCTCACGCCCGCCGGCCTGGCAGAAGTGCGCACCTACGCCGACGGCATCGGGCCGTGGAAGCCGTACATCCGCAGCTCGGCCTGCATCCGTGTGGTGGCGGGGGCCTGCCAGGACGTGAACGGTGACGGCAGGGTCAACGACAGCGACCGCGCGCTGCTGCCAGCCACCGACCTGGTGGCGCGCGCCCACGCGCTCGGGCTGCTGGTGCACCCCTACACCTTCCGCAGCGAACAGCGGCGTTTGACGTCCGACTACGCGGGCAACCCGGCGAATGAATACCTGATGTTCTACGAGCTGGGTGTCGATGGCGTGTTCAGCGATTTCGCTGACGACGCGTTTGCCGCGCGCGTGCTGTACCGGCTGAAGACGGACCCGGGCTACGCGGCCTGCCTGGTCAACAGCCGCTGCGGCCGCGACGGTCGCGACTGAGCCGCAACTGAGACATTCATGCAGCCGCCGCTCCGGGCCTGGTTGCATCAGCGCAGCATCAACGCTGCACAGATTCAAGCACCACGCGCGACGGCACATCACCGCGCGCTCGGCGTTAGAAAGTGCTGCGGATGGCCGGCAGCGGCTGCAATTCGCTGTCGGCCTTCACCCTGCCGTCGGCCGCGAAGGCCAGCGCGTAGGCCGTGTCGCGCCGGTTGCCAATGGAGCCAGCCACGCAGGGTGATGCACTGCGCCACCCGATCGAACTGCGGCGTCGGAATTCACCGGCTGCTGCGCACTCCCTCACGCAGGTGCCGCGCCGCACGCTACTCGCTGCGTCGGGGTGAGGCTCGGTTCAGTTGTTTGATTGCCGCAACTCACGCCGGTGCGTCGATCTGCGCGGTGCGAACGAGCTTCCGATTGACAAATTCCTGGATGCCCAAGGCGCCCAGTTCGCGCCCGTAGCCTGACGCCTTGATGCCGCCAAAGGGCAGTTCCGCGTCGGCCGCATGCAGGTTGTTGATGAATACCATGCCGGTGTCGAGATGGCCGGCCACGCGCTGGCCGCGGGCCACGTCCTGGGTCCACACCGAGCCGCCCAGGCCGAAGTCTGAATCGTTGGCCAGCGCGATCGCTTCTGCCTCATTCCTGACCCGAAAGAAGGACACCACGGGGCCGAAGAATTCTTCGCGATAGGCCGGGTTGCCGGGCCGGATGTCGCACAGGATCGTCGGCTGCATGAACGAGCCCGGCCGCTGCACGCGCTTGCCGCCCAACAGCAGCGTGGCGCCTGCGGCGACTGCCGCATCCACCTGCGCCAGCAATTGCAGCAGCGCGGCTTCCGAACACAAGGGGCCGTGTGTGGTGGACTCGTGCATCGGGTCGCCAGGCTGCAAGGCCAGGAGCGCCTGTTTGAAGCGGGCCAGGAATTCGTCGGCCACCGAGTCCAGCACGATGAAGCGCTTGGCTGCGTTGCAGATCTGCCCGGCGTTGTGCATGCGGCCCCAAACGGCCCAGCGAACGGTGCGGTCCAGGTCGGCGTCTTCGAGCACGATGAAGGCGTCGCTGCCACCCAGTTCCAGCACCGACTTCTTCAGGTTCTGCCCCGCCCTGGCGGCAATGCTGCGGCCTGCTGTTACGCTGCCGGTCAGCGCCACGCCTTTGACGCGCGGGTCGTCGATGACGTGGTTGGACTGTTCGTGCGAGATCAGCAGATTGGTGTAGGCACCCACTGGCGCGCCCGCGTCAAGCAGAAGCCTCTCGAACGCAATGGCGCACTGCGGCACATTGGCTGCGTGCTTGACCAACAGCACGTTGCCCGCCATCAATTGCGGCCCGGCCACACGCGCCAACTGGTAGTACGGAAAGTTCCAGGGCTCAACGCAGAACAGCACGCCGATGGGGCTGTTTTGAATCTGCGCTGCACCCAAGCGGGGATGCAGCTTGGTCGGCGCCAAAAAGTCCTGCGCATGTTTGGCGTAATACGCCAGGATGTCGGCGCTGAACAGCACCTCGGCGCGCGCTTCGTTGACGCGCTTGCCCATCTCCAGCGTGGCCAGCCGCGCGAAAGCATCCACATGGGCCCGCATCAGCGCCGCAGCTTTGTTGAGCACCACCGCACGTTGCGCAAAACTCGTGTGTTTCCAACTCTGGAAACAACGCTCGGCTTCGGCCAGCGACAACTCAAGCTGGGCCTGCGTGAAGTGCTCGAAGCTCTTCAGGCCGCTGCCGTCATTCGGGTTCACGCTGATGTAGGCCATACAACTCTCCAGCCGGGCGGGCACGGTGCGCAATTTGCGCCGCCAATCGCTTCGGTTCTTGCAGTGCAAAACACCATGCGCAGACCTGCTGCGCATGGGCAGTTCCTGGCTTTCAGTCGGCGCTGTACGGCGTGCCGTAGAACTTGTGTACCCCACTGGCCCAGGTCTTGTCAGACATCGCCGGCCAGCGGTCCTGGTTGAAGCCGGGTGCGTCTTTCAGCGAGGCTTTGGGCACGTTGAGCGTGAAGCGTTTGTTCTCGGTGTCCAGCTTCAGCGCGGCCCAGGGCACGGCAAAGAGCTTGTCGCCCATGCCCAGGATGCCGCCAAACGAGAGCACGGCGTAGGCGATTTTTCCGGAGGCCATGTCGAGCATGAATTCCTTGATGTCGCCCAGGTCTTCGCCGTCGGCGTTGTAAACGTCGTTGCCGAGCAGCGTGTTGGCGCCCATCAGCGCCGGGCCGGGGCCGTCGTTGTTGCGGGCGTACATGCCGAAGTTGTCGCGAGTGACGTAGTTGGTGTCCATAAGCAGTCCTTGAAGTGTTGAAAAAAGCGCGTGGGCGCGGCTGCACCCGGGCGGTCGGTAGGCGGTTCACTGCGGGCCCTAACGTTGGCTGCGGCTGCAGCCCGCAAGACCCTGAACCTGCTATCACCTTAGGCACCGTAAAGCATGCAGTCTGTGCGTCAACGCACGCTCGCAGCGCGGCAAAAACTCTGTGAGAACTCTGTCTCCGACCGCACTGACTGACTCCAGATCGATGGCTACGGTCTGTCCACCACTGAGGGCGCCTACAAAGGCTGCTTGAGGTGCGCTAGGTCAACCAGGACAGCTCATCGCGCTGTTGCGCCAAGCCCCATCCAATTACCCAAACCCATCAAACCAGGACTGACATGAAACTCAAACCCGCTCACAACCCCAGCCCCATGACAAGGATCGGCAGCGCTGTTGGCACTCTAGGCCTCGGCCTTGCAGCGCTCTTGGCTGCATCCGCACCCGCCGGTGCTTCAAGCCACCGTGAAGCGCCATTCATCGCCGGCCAGGCCCAGATCGACGCGACCGACCTGTACATGTTCCGCAGCTATGAAACCGGTCGCCAGAACTTCGTCACCGTCCTGGCCAACTACCAGCCCTTCCAGGACCCGCAAGGCGGACCCAATTTCTACATGTTCAGCCCTGACGCGCTGTACGAAATCCACATCGATAACAACGGCGACGCGGTGGAAGACCTCACCTTCCAGTTTCGCTTCACCAACACCTCGAAAGCGACGGCGCTGACCATCGGCACCAAGTCGGTGAAGATTCCGCTCATCAACAGCGGCGTCATTGCCGGCGTCAACCCGGCAGCGCTGAACGTGCGCGAGACCTTCACCATCGACGTGCTGCGTGGCGGCCGCCGCACAGCGCGCAGCAGCATCACCAAAGCGACGGGCGGCGGCGCGGTGTTCGACAAGCCAGTGGACAACATCGGCGACAAGTCCTTCGGCAGCGCCACGGGTTATGCCACCTATGCCAACCAGCACGTTTACGACGTCACCATTCCCGGCTGCAGCACGGCGGGCCGCGTCTTCGTGGGCCAGCGCAAAGAGCCGTTCTACATTGCCGTCGGCAAGGCCTTCGACCTCTTCAACCTGAACCCGCTGGGGCTTGAAGTGGGTGGCAACAACAATGACCTGGAAGCCAAGAACGTCAGCACGCTGGCGATGGAGTTGCCCATCGCTTGCCTGACAGCAGGCACCGACCCCGTGATCGCCGCCTACACCAGCGCCAGCCTGCGCCAGGGCCGGCTGCTGAACGGCTCGCCTGGCACCGGTCTGGGCAGGGTCACGCGCAGTGGCGGCGCCTGGACGCAGGTGTCGCGCCTGGGCATGCCGCTGGTCAATGAGCTGATCATCGGCATCGACGACAAAGACAAGTTCAATGCGTCGAAGCCAGTCAACGATGCCACCAACTTTGCCGACTACGTTACCAACCCGGTGTTGCCGGCGCTGATCCAGACGCTGTTTCCGGCTGCTCTGGCGCCGACCAATTTCCCGCGCACCGACCTGGTCACCGCTTTCCTGAAAGGCATTCGCGGCGTCAACCAGCCCACGACTGTGGTGCTGGCCGACATGTTGAGGCTGAACACCTCAACGCCCGTCACTGCACTGGCCTCGCAGAACCCGTTGGGCGTGGCGGCCGGCGACCTGGCTGGCTTCCCGAACGGGCGCCGTCCGGCCGACGACGTGGTGGACCTGTCGCTGCGCGTTGCGATGGGCGCGCTGTGTGTGCTGACCGGCGCCGCCGATACCCTGGGCGTGGGCTGCAGAGCCCGCGAGGCCCCGGCTGGGGGCCGGGCCCGGACCGCCGGCGTGCGCACGACGGCGGTCAACTTCGGCATCACATTCCCGTACCTGACAACGCCGTTGCCGGGCAACTTCAACCCCGCTGCCGCTGCCGGCACGGTTTACCCTTGAGCCGCACATGAGCATCACACGAACCCTCATTGCAGCCGCTGCTGCTGCGCTCGCGCTGACCCTGGGTGGCTGCTGGGATGACGACGACGATGTCGTTGCGCCTGGGGCAATCGCTGAAGTCCCGGACAGCGCGGGTGTCAGTTCGGCCGCGTTCATCAGCTATCTGCTGACCCTGGGTGCCACCGACGAGGCTGCTGAGCCGTCCATCATTCGCGATGTCTTTGCGGTGCCAGCAGACGAAAGTTCGGAGCCGACACCACTGACCTGAACCACGGCGCGCCGCAACGCGCCTGGCCTTTCAGCGCGCGCCTTGGGGCGCGCTTTTTGTTGCCAAGACCCCTTCAGCGCGGCGACGGCGACTCCTCGCCCGCCGGGGTTGCCGCCACATCGCGGTGGGCCATCAACGCCAGCGCCTTCGCCAGCGCCGAATGGTTTAGCACGGTCTTGCACGGTCCGATGACAGGTCAAGGGCGGCACCGATGACGTCGCAGCCGATGAGTCCGGGCTGCATGCTGGCGCCTTGAATGGGGCTGTCTGCCTTCAGCTCGTGGCCCGGAACTGCTGGCGCGCCTGCTCGAGCCAGCCAAGGCCCGCTTCGGTGCCGGCCGCGGGTTTGTATTCGGCACCGATCCAACCGCTGTAGCCAATGCGGTCGAGGTGCTTGAAGAGGAAGCCGCAATTGATCTCGCCGCTGCCTGGTTCATTGCGCCCCGGGTTGTCGGCCACCTGAATGTGGCCGATGCGCGCCAGGTACTTCGTCAGTGTGGCGGCCAGCTCGCCTTCATGGCGCTGCGCGTGGTAGATGTCGTACTGCACGAAGGCGTTATCGGCGCCCACTTCGTCCAGCACGTCGATGGCGAGTTGCGTGCGGTTGAGCCAGAAGCCCGGCACGTCGTAATTGTTGATGGGCTCGATCAGCAGCTTCAGGCCTGCTGTCTTGAGCGCAGCGGAAGCAAAGCGCAGATTGGCCACGAAGGTGGCGCGCAGTTGTGCATCCGGCACGCCGGCCGGTGCCTTGCCTGCCAGGCAGTTGAGTTGCGGCACCTCCAGCGCAGTGGCGTAGGCCAAGGCCTGTTCCAGACCGGCGCGGAATTCGGCCACACGGGCGGGATCGCAGGCGATGCCGCGGTCACCCGCAGCCCAGTCGCCGGCCGGCAGGTTGTGCAGCACCATCTGCAACCGGTTGGCGACCAGACGCTCGCGGATGGCCGCCGCGCGGGCTTCGTAGGGGAACTGCATCTCGACGCTGGAAAAGCCGGCGCGCGCGGCGCGCTCGAATCGGTCAAGCAGCGGCACTTCGGTGAAAAGCATCGACAGGTTGGCGGCAAAGCGGGGCATGGTCGGCTCCAAAGTCGTGGCTCGTACCACGCGACTCATTGTGGCCACTCATGAGCCCACGACGGTTGGGGAATTGCGGTTTGTCCGGTTGGTGTTGGCATGCGCCAGGGCGGCACAATATGCAAATGATCGAACTGCTCTCAAACCCGCAAGCCTGGATTGCCTTTGCCACCCTGACTGCGCTGGAACTGGTGCTGGGCATCGACAACATCATCTTCATCTCGATCCTGGTGGACAAGCTGCCGCGGGAGAAACGCGAATTCGCGCGCAAGATCGGCCTCTTCATGGCGATGTTCATGCGCATCGGTTTGCTGCTGGTGCTGGCCTGGATCGTCGGGCTGGTGGCACCGCTGTTCACGGTGCTGGAGCAGGAAATTTCCGGGCGTGACCTGATCCTGATCCTGGGCGGCCTGTTCCTGATCTGGAAGAGCACCAGCGAAATTCACCAGTCAGTTGAAGGCGAAGAAGAAGGCCACGGCAGCAAGGCGGTGAAGGCGACTTTCACGGCGGTCATCCTGCAGATCATGGTCGTGGACCTGGTGTTTTCGCTGGACTCCATCATCACGGCGGTGGGCATGGTGGACGATGTGAGGATCATGATCGCGGCGGTCATCGGGTCGGTGGCATTGATGATGGTTTTTGCCGGCCCCATCGGCCGCTTCGTGTCGGACCACCCCACCATCAAGATGCTGGCGCTGTCGTTTCTGGTGGTGGTGGGCGTGGTGCTGGTGGCCGAGGGTTTTGACCAGCATGTGCCCAAGGGCTACGTTTATTTCGGCATGGCCTTTTCGCTGGCGGTGGAGATGCTCAACATCCACACCCGCAAGAAGTCGGCGCGCAAGGTGCAACTGCACCGGCAGCGCATTCCGGGTGAATGAGCGGGTGCGCTGAGCGTCACACCAGCGCCGGTGCGCTGAGCCAAGCGCGCAGTGCCGGCGCCGGCAACGGCATGCGTGCGCTGCTGATCTGCAGCGCAGCCAGTTGCTGGGGCTGATGGGTCTGCTGCGGCAGCGAATGGCTGCTGATCAGCAAGGCCGGCAGCGGCTGACCGGCGCAGGCGCGCAGCGCGGCCATGGCGGCCACGCCGTCGCCTTCTGCGAGCCGCCAGTCGCTGACATTGCAGCCCCGCCGCACCTGGCTTGCCCGCCGCCACTGCTGCAGTGGCGCCACTGCGGCGACGGCCCAGACTTCACAGCCCAATCGACGTTGGCCCGCACGGCGGCGTGGTGGAACGTGAACTGAAGTTCTTGGTCGCCTGGCACGAAGCCCTGCTGCGCGAACAGCATCAGGGTCAGGTCAATCTTGGGGCCGGACACCACATCACCCGAATGGCACGAACTGGTGCGCTTTGCCGAAGGCGCCGCCTCGTGCGAGATTTGACCGTTGTTCAAGCGGGCCGGCGGCAAATGGGTCACCGAGCGCACCGACAAAGGAGCCAAGTTTGTCGAAGAGCAGGTGTGTGACGTGGCGCTGGCGCTGGATGCCGCTGCGCGCATCGACCGCTACGCCGTGGATGTCGATCACTTCGAGTTGATCCACAACCATTCGGCCAGCGCTCGCATTGAGCGCTGGCGCGGCAAGAGATTCGCAACGCGCGCTTGCGCTGCCCTCGGCAACGCCCGGAACTTCAACCCGCACAGCCCGTCAATGGAATGTTCAATTGCAGCAGGAGGTTCCAGCCATGAACAGCGACCCGCACCGCGACGCAGCCCCGCTCAGCCGCCGCGAATGGCTTGCGTGCGCCACGGTCTTGTCAGCGACCACCGCCGCTGGCCTGGCGTGGCCGGCGCTGGCTGCCACGCTGCCTGCGGCTGGGGTCACGACGCGGCGCATTCCGTCCAGCGGAGAAGCGCTGCCGCTGGTGGGCCTGGGCAGCTGGATCAGCTTCAACGTCGGCCGCGACGACGCGGCGCGCGAATCCGCCACCGAAGTCGTGCGGGCCTTCTTTGCCGCCGGCGGCAGGCTGATCGACAGTTCACCGATGTACGGTTCGTCGCAGCCGACCATTGGCCATGCGCTGGCGCGCCTGGGCCATCCGGCGCCGCTGTTTTCGGCCGAGAAGGTCTGGATCGGCGACCCGGCGCGGGGTGCGGCGCAGATGGCAGCCTCGGCAGCGTTCTGGGGTGTTTCGCGCTTCGATCTGATGCAGGTACACAACCTGCTGTCCTGGCAAGAGCACCTGCCGCGCCTGTTCGAGATGAAGGCCGCCGGACGCCTGCGCTATGTCGGCATCACCACCTCGGAGGGCCGGCGCCACGGCGAGGTCGAGCAGATCCTGCGCACGCAGCCGATCGACTTTGTGCAGCTCAGCTACAACCTGCTGGACCGCGATGTCGAACAGCGGCTGCTGCCGCTG
>JANNGN010000742.1:0-16797 GCA_031403895.1 Rubrivivax sp.
CCACATCCTCACCAAGAAGAGCACCAGTCGCAAGCGCAACCTGCGCGGCACCGTCAGCGTGCACGAGACCAACATGGGCCACATGGCCCAGATGTTGCCTTTTGCCGGCCTGTAGTCACCACACCGAACAAGGAGCACAACCATGCCTCGCGTCAAACGTGGTGTAACCGCACACGCCCGCCACAAAAAAATCCTGGCTCTGGCCAAGGGCTACCGCGGCCGCCGCAAGAACGTCTACCGCATCGCCAAACAGGCGGTGATGAAGGCGGGCCAGTACGCATACCGTGACCGTCGCACCCGCAAGCGGGTGTTCCGCCAACTCTGGATCGCGCGCATCAACGCTGCGAGCCGCGAATTGGGCGTCACCTACAGCAAGTTCATGGCCGGCCTGAAGAAGGCCAATATCGACATCGACCGCAAGGTCCTGTCAGACATGGCCATCCACGACCCGGCTGCTTTTGGCAGCATCGTCGACAAGGTGAAGGCTCAGCTGGCTTGATCCATTGCACCTGGGCATTGCGGCCCGGATGCAGTCGCCAAGCATTCAAAGGCCGTCACCTGTGGGCGGCCTTTTTTCTTGTTCCATCAAGAGACCATGAACGATCTCGACAGTCTCGTCACTGCAGCCGAAGCTGACTTCTTCGCGGCGCTGCAGTCCGCTGAACTCGAAAACGCCAAGGCCAAGTACCTGGGCAAAAGCGGTCGCGTGACCGAGCTGCTCAAAGGCCTGGGCACTTTGCCGCCTGAAGAGAAAAAGGCTCGCGGCGCCGAGATCAACCAGACCAAAGGCCGCATCGAAGCACTGCTGACGGCAGCGCGCGAACGCCTGTCCCGCACTGAGCTGGAAGCGCAGCTGCGCGCCGAAGCGCTGGATGTCACGCTCCCCGGCCGCCAGCGCGGCAACGGCGGCTTGCACCCGGTGAGCCGCACCATCGAACGCATCGAAGCGATCTTCGCCAGCATGGGTTTTGACGCCGCTGAAGGCCCCGAGATCGAAACCGACTGGATGAGCTTCACGGCGCTCAACAATCCCGAGAACCACCCGGCGCGGTCGATGCAGGACACCTTCTACGTCGATATGAAGGACGCAGAAGGCCGTTGGCTCAACCTGCGTCCGCACACGAGCCCGATGCAGGTGCGCTATGCCCGCATGCACGCGGCCCAATATGCAGGCCTGGTTTCGCAAAGGCGGCCGATGCCGGAAATTCGCGTCATCGCTTATGGCCGCACCTACCGCGTTGACAGCGACGCCACGCACACGCCCATGTTTCACCAGATCGAAGGTCTGTGGCTGGGCGAGAACGTCAGTTTCAAGGATCTCAAAGTGACCTTCGCCGCCTTCGTGCGCGAGTTCTTCGAGACCGACGACTTCGACGTGCGCTTCAGGCCCAGCTTTTTCCCTTTCACCGAGCCCAGCGCCGAGATCGACATCCGCTTCGGCAGCGGCCCGCTGGCCGGCCGCTGGCTGGAAGTGGCCGGTTCCGGCCAGGTGCACCCGAACGTGGTGCGCAGCTACAACCTCGACCCCGAAACCAACATCGGCTTTGCTTTCGGCATGGGCGCCGACCGCCTGGCCATGCTGCGCTACGGCATCGACGACCTGCGTCTGATGTTCGAAGGCGACCTGCGTTTCCTGACCCAGTTCAACTAGCTCACAAGCTCCGTCCACAAGACCATGCAATTCCCGGAATCCTGGCTGCGCGAGTTCTGCAACCCGCCGCTGTCCACCCAGCAACTGGCTGACCTGCTCACCATGTCGGGCATGGAAGTGGAAGATCAGCGCCCTGTGGCGCCGCCCTTCAATGGTGTGGTGGTGGCGCAGATCCTGACGGCAGAACCTCACCCGCAAGCCGACCGCCTGCGCGTGTGCACGGTCGATGCCGGCGTGTTTTCGCCAAACGGCCCGCTGCAGATCGTCTGTGGCGCGCCGAACGCACGGGTCGGCATCCGCGTGCCTCTGGCCATCGTTGGCGCGGAGCTGCCGCCCGGTGCGGATGGCAAGCCTTTCAAAATCGGCGTCGGCAAACTGCGCGGCGTCGAGAGTCTGGGCATGCTGTGCTCGGCGAAAGAACTCAGGATCGCCGACGACCACGGCGGCCTGCTGGAACTTGCCGCCGATGCACCCGTTGGCACCAACCTGCGTGACTGGCTCAAGCTCGACGACACCGTCTTCACGCTCAAGCTCACGCCGAACCTGGCGCACGGCTTGAGCGTCTTCGGCATCGCGCGCGAAGTGGCGGCCCTGACCGGTGCGCCACTGAACACGCCGGCCATCCAGCCCGTCAAGCCGCTGCATGACCAGCGCTTGCCGGTGGAGGTGCAAGCCAGCGAACTCTGCGGCCGCTTCTCAGGCCGCGTCGTGCGCGGCGTCAACACCCGCGCCGCCACGCCAACGTGGATGGTGGACCGCCTGGCGCGTTGCGGCCAGCGCAGCGTGACGGCGCTGGTGGACATCTCCAACTACGTGATGTTCGAGTTCGGCCGGCCGTCGCACATCTTCGATCTCGACAAGATCCACGACAAGCTCATCGTGCGTTGGGGCAGGGTCGGCGAGACGCTGAAGCTGCTCAACGGCAGCACGATCGAAGTCGACGGCAATGTGGGTGTGATCGCCGACACGCAGGCGGTGGAGTCGCTGGCCGGCATCATGGGCGGCGAGACCACAGCGGTGTCCGACGACACGCAAAACATCTATGTCGAAGCGGCATTCTGGTGGCCCGAAGCGGTGCAGGGGCGTTCGCGCCGCTACAACTTTTCCACCGACGCCGGCCATCGCTTCGAACGCGGCGTGGACCCCGCGCTCACGGTCGAACACATCGAGCGCATCACGCAACTCGTCATCGACATCTGCGGCGGCCAGGCTGGCCCGATGGACGACCAAGTGCTGCGCCTGCCCGATGCCAAGCCTGTCACGCTGCGTGTGCAGCGCGCGGCCAAGGTCATTGGCATGCCGGTGACGCAGGTCCAGTGCGCCGAAGTGTTCCGCCGTTTGGGCCTGCAGTTCAGCGAAGCGCAGGGCACGCTCACGGTGCTGCCACCCAGCTGGCGCTTCGATCTGGCGATCGAGGAAGACTTGATCGAAGAAGTGATCCGCGTCATCGGCTACGACAAGCTGCCCACCACGGCGCCCCTCGCGCCCATCACCGCGCGCGTGCGCCGCGAAGCGCGTCGCAGCAGCCATGCCGTGCGCCATGCGTTGGCGGCGCAGGGCTACCAGGAGACGATCAACTTCAGCTTTGTCGAAGAGCGCTGGGAACATGAACTGGCTGCCAATGCGAACCCGATCAAAGTGCTCAATCCCATCGCCGCGCCGCTGGCGGTGATGCGCTCCAGCCTGCTTGGCAGCCTCATCGGCGTGCTGCGCTACAACCTGGCGCGCAAGGCGCAGCGGGTGCGGGTTTTCGAGGTGGGCCGTGTCTTCCTGCGCGACGCCAGTGTGCTGGACGCTGAACTCAGCGTCGCCGGTGTGCATCAGCCCATGCGTGTGGCTGCGTTGGCGTACGGCCCAGCGGATGAGCCGCAGTGGGGCCGCAAAGAGCAGGGCGTGGACTTCTTCGACGCCAAAGGCGACGTGCAGGCCTTGCTGGCGCCGCGCCAGCCAAGCTTCGTACCCGCCACCCACGCCGCCATGCATCCCGGGCGCTGTGCGGCCGTGCTGCTGGACGGCCAAGTGGTGGGCCACGTGGGTGAGCTGCATCCGCAGTGGCGCCAAGCCTATGAATTGCCGCACGCGCCGGTGCTGTTCGAGTTGGATCTGGAAGCGGTGCTTGACCGCCCGCTGCCGGTGTTCAAGCCGGTGTCGCGCCAGCAGCCGGTGTCGCGCGACCTGGCCCTGGTGGTGGGCGCCGAGGTTCAGCATGACGCACTCATCGCCGCGCTGATGGCCGACCCTGAAGGCCTGGTGCGCTCGGCCACGCTGTTTGACCTCTACAAGCCAACGGCGCCACAGCCTGGCTTCGCGGGCAGTGAACGCAGCATGGCGGTGCGCCTGGAATTGCTCGACTTCAACACCACGCTGACGGAAGATCGCATTGAGGGTGCCACGGTAGCCGCCGTGGCCAGGGCGGACAAGGCCGTTGGCGCACGCCTGCGGACCTGAGGGAGTTGTAAAAGATGGCGACCGATGACACCACCGGCGAAGGCGTGATCCTGCCTTCGCTGGAGACACCCACGCTGACCAAGGCTGAACTGGCAGAGTTGCTGTTTGACCGCCTGGGCCTGAACAAGCGCGAATCCAAAGACATGGTCGAAGCGTTTTTCGAAATCGTGCATGGCACGCTTGTCGAGGGACGCGACGTCAAGCTGTCTGGCTACGGCAACTTCAACATCCGGCGCAAGGCACCGCGCCCGGGCCGCAACCCGCGCACCGGCGAGTCGATTCCGATCAAGGCCAGGAACGTGGTTACCTTCCACGCCAGTCACAAGTTGAAGTCGATCGTGCAAGGCGACACCCCGTCCGAAGGGGACTTCGAGTAGAGTCGAGCTTTCCTGACGGATCCCATTGATTTCAATGGAGAAAGCGCTTCCCGCCATCCCCGCCAAACGCTACTTCACCATCGGTGAGGTGAGTGAACTGTGCGGGGTCAAGCCGTACGTGCTGCGCTACTGGGAACAAGAGTTCACGCAACTCAAACCCATGAAGCGCCGCGGCAACCGGCGCTATTACCAGCACCATGAAGTGCTGCTGATCCGGCGAATCCGCGAGCTGTTGTACGACCAGGGGTTCACCATCAGCGGCGCACGCAACCGGCTGGCCGATGCGGTGTTGAGCCAGCGGTCTGCGGCGCCGATGGGCGACGATCTACCTGATGAAAACTCGGACCCAGGCTCGATCATCGAATCAGCCGCAGCCATGTTGCTGATGCATCCGGCAGCAGACCGCGTCGATGTGGCGGTGGCTCAGCCAACCCGCCTGGGCGAGCTGCAGCTGCGCGCCGAGTTGATGTCGATTCGCGAGTTGCTGTCGGCTTGATGCACGCGGCGCCCCGTATAATCAATAGCTCAGTCGGGGCGTAGCGCAGCCTGGTAGCGCACTTGCATGGGGTGCAAGGGGTCGCGAGTTCGAATCCCGCCGCCCCGACCAGATGAATTGACGGGTTAGCTTCCACAAGGAGCTAACCCGTTCCTTCTTTTGAGACCCCTGAGCTCAATCTGCAGCTTGATGCCAAAGCACCGTTGCAATGTTGCGCGGGGTCTGGCTCGGAAAATAGCAGCTCGCCCAGGCCATGCTGTTGAACCAGTGCGGCGGCAGGTGCATGCGCGGCATTAGCTGCAACCCGATGGGGCGCTGTCCGTTCGCGGACTTGCGGCACTGCGGCAATGCGGTATCGGGTCACGCGGTGTCGCGGCCCGATCACGGAACAAACGGTCGCCTTCCAGACGAAGGCAGCCATCGAATCCGCAACAGTCCTGGCGCCAGCAGCGTCGGCAAAAAGGCTCGAATTCAGCGCCTTTTCTTGCCGCCAAAGCGCTGTCCGGCTCAGCGCGGCTTGCACGACGGCGCGCCCTTCCTCAAGGTGGCGCTGTACTGCTGACCCGGCTGCCCGTGTCAGGGCCGAATGTAGGCGAAGCCCTCGCGCTGCTTCTTCATCAGTTCCACCACGCCGGCAGGCACGTAGCTGATGCTGGGCAGCATGTCTGCGTAGCCCAGTTTCTGGACTTTCATGGTGTTCTCGCAGGCCACCACCTTGACACCGAGCTTGAGCGCATCGGCCACGCGCTTGGCCACCTGCGAGTCGCCTTTGAGCATGCCGATGCCTGGGCCGTAAACGACGATCTCCATGTCCACGGCGTCTTCACCCAACTCGTCCAGCACGTTCTTGGCGTTGTTGAGCGTGAGGTTCCACTTCTGCGGCTCAGCGTCGCTGACCTGGAACACGACCTTATGTTTGGGTGCTGAGGTCTGGGCCAGCGCCATGGCTGGCACCAGACCCGACAGGCTGGCGCTTGCGATGCAGGCCAGGAGTGTTCTGCGCAAAGGGCGGGTCATGGAGATTCCAGTTGGGTTCGGCGCGTGCCGGGCCTGCGGACAGGCTGCCTCGGCAGGAGGCGGAATGCCGTGGCCGATTGTGTCAAATATTAGTGTATTGCGATGTAGCGAATACCCGTGGCCGCCGCAACGATGAATTTCGATCGAGCGCACTGTGCAGGCCTGCGCCGCCGGCTGCTGGCCAGGCCTGACCAGCCACCTGGCCCTCTGTCCGGTTTTGGCGTCCACGCCGCGCATGGGCCACATGGACTTCGCCAGCCGACGTGTGGCCTGCAGGTACCCCGTCCACCCGCCGCCGTTCGGCGCTGCCAATTGCATGAACGCCTGCAACACCTGCCTGCTGCGGGTGCAGCAGGGTCGCTGACCCGTCATCGTGGCATGGCGGAGGGCCGCAGCAGCGCCTCGTCATGCGCCACCAGGTGCGCTTCACCACGCTCGATGATGAAGTAGCGGAAAGCCTCGGCCGCTGGCGACAGCACGCGCGACTGCAGGTGCACCACGTTCCACATCCGCATCAAGGGCGTGCCTTCGATGTCCAGCACATGCATCAGGCCGCTGCGCACTTCCAGGCCAATGGTGTGCAGCGACAGGAAGCTCAGGCCCATGCCGGCCATCACCGCCTGCTTGATGGTTTCGTTGCTCGACATCTCCATCGTGATGCGCGGCTCGAAGCGGTGTTCTGCGAAGAACATCTCCATCGCGTTGCGCGTCCCCGAGCCATGTTCGCGCACGATGAAGGCGTGGCCTTCGAGCGCGCTGACGGGCGGATGACCCAGCCGCAGCAGCGGGTGCTTGGGTGGGCACACGAACACCAGCGGGTGTGCGGCAAAGGCTTCCGAGCGCGTGACGAACTCTTTCGGCGGCCGGCCCATCACCGACAAGTCCACCTCGCCAGCCTGCATCAGCGCCACCAGTTGTTCGCGGTTGCCGAGCACACGCAGCCGCACGTCCACGCCCGGGTGCTCCTCATGAAAACGCGCCAGCAGTTGTGGCACGAAGTACTTGGCAGTGCTGACGATGCCGATCGTCAGCAGGCCGTGTTCCAAGCGCTTCAGGCGCGCCATCGCGTTGTCGGCTTCCTTCAGGTTGGCCAGCAGGCGCCTGGCGTGGACCAGGAAATACTCGCCCGCCGTGGACAAGGAAACCTGGCGGCCATGGCGGTCGAACAGGGGCAGGCCAACCTGGCTTTCCAACTCCTTGATCTGCATTGACACCGCAGGCGGTGTGAGGTGCAGGCTGGCCGCCGCCTGGCTCATGCTGCCTTGCCGCGCCACCTCTGTGAAAACCCGAAGCTGCCGGAACGTGATGTTCATGGATCAGCTTTTCCTTATCGGTAGTGGAAGAAGTTCTGACTATTCCTTAATTGCTTGCCAACTTATATTTTTATCCACGCCCCGCCAATCACGTCCATCCCAGGAGTTGCCTTGAACAAACCCGTCGAAGAAGGCGTCATCACCGACGCCAAGAAGCGCTACAGCGCCGGTGTGCTGCGCTACAAACAAATGGGCTACTGGCAGCCCGACTATGTGATCAAGGACACCGACGTCCTGGCGCTCTTTCGCATCACGCCGCAGGAAGGTGTGGACCCGGAAGAATGCGCCGCCGCCGTGGCCGGCGAATCGTCGACCGCGACCTGGACGGTGGTGTGGACCGACCGCTTGACCGCTTGCGACCTTTACCGAGCCAAGGCCTACCGCGTCGATGCCGTGCCCAACACCGGCCCGGGCACCAAGACCGAGGCCCAGTACTTCGCCTACATCGCCTACGACATCGACCTCTTCGAGGGCGGCTCGATTGCCAACCTTACCGCGTCGATCATCGGCAACGTGTTTGGCTTCAAGGCGGTCAAGGCGCTGCGGCTGGAAGACATGCGCATTCCGGTGGCCTACCTGAAAACTTTCCAGGGTCCGGCCACCGGCGTGATCGTCGAGCGCGAAAGGCTGGACAAATTCGGCCGCCCGCTGCTGGGTGCCACCACCAAGCCCAAGCTCGGTTTGTCGGGGCGCAATTACGGCCGCGTCGTCTATGAAGGCTTGAAGGGCGGCCTGGACTTCATGAAGGACGACGAGAACATCAACTCGCAACCCTTCATGCATTGGCGTGACCGCTTCCTCTACTGCATGGAAGCGGTCAACAAGGCCAGTGCCGCCAGCGGCGAAGTCAAAGGCCACTACCTGAACGTGACCGCCGGCACGATGGAAGAGATGTATGCACGCGCCGAATTCGCCAAGAGCCTGGGCAGCATCATCATCATGATCGACCTCGTGATCGGCTACACCGCGATCCAGAGCATGGCGCTGTGGGCGCGCAAGAACGACATGATCCTGCACCTGCACCGCGCGGGCAACAGCACCTATTCGCGGCAGAAGAACCACGGCATGAACTTCCGCGTCATCTGCAAGTGGATGCGCATGGCGGGTGTCGATCACATCCACGCTGGCACCGTGGTCGGCAAGCTCGAAGGCGACCCGATGATGATCCGCGGCTTCTACGACACCCTGCTCGACACCCACACGCCGATGCAACTCGAGAAGGGCCTGTTCTTCGAGCAGCCCTGGGCCTCGATGAACAAGGTCATGCCGGTGGCATCGGGCGGCATCCATGCCGGCCAGATGCACCAGTTGCTGACCTATCTGGGCGACGACGTGGTGCTGCAGTTCGGTGGCGGCACGATCGGCCACCCGATGGGCATCCAGGCCGGGGCCACCGCCAACCGCGTGGCGCTCGAGGTCATGGTGCAGGCGCGCAACGAAGGCCGCGACATCTGGAACGAGGGCCCGCAGATCCTGAAAGACGCCGGCCAGTGGTGTTCGCCGCTGAAGGCAGCGATCGACACCTGGGGCGACATCAGCTTCAACTACGAATCCACCGACACGGCGGACTTCGTGCCCACGCCGACGGCGGCCTTCTAAAGGAGTATCGAATCATGATGACGAATCAAGGCCAGCGCGTCACGCAGGGCCAGTTTTCCTACCTGCCTGAGCTGAGCGACGCGCAGATCACCAGCCAGATCGAGTACGCGCTTCAGCGCAACTACGCCGTCGGCATCGAATACACCGACGACCCGCATCCGCGCAACACCTACTGGGAGATGCACGGCAACCCGATGTTCGATTTGAAGGACCCGGCCGGCATCCTGCTGGAGATCAACGCCTGCCGCAAAACCTTCCCGAACCACTACGTGCGCGTGACGGCGTTCGATTCGACCCAGGGCGTCGAGTCGGTTCGCATGTCCTACCTCGTCAACCGACCCAAGAACGAACCCGGCATCGGCCTGGTGCGCCAGGAAGTCGAGGGCCGCCAGGTGCGCTACACGGTGCACAGCTACGCCACCGACAAGCCTGAAAGCGAACGCTACTGATCGTCTGCCGGGCCACTGACCATGTACCGCATCGCACCTTCGATTCTTTCTGCCGACTTCGCCCGCCTGGGTGAGGAGGTGAAGAGCGTTATCGCTGCCGGCGCCGACTGGATTCACTTCGACGTGATGGACAACCATTACGTGCCGAACTTGAGCATCGGCCCGGCAGTGGCGCAGGCCATCAAACCGTATTGCGTGCGCGCCGACGGAGCCAAGGTGCCGCTGGACGTGCATCTGATGGTGCAGCCGGTCGATACGCTGGCGTTGGCCTTTGCCAAGGCCGGTGCCGACCTCATCAGCTTTCACCCTGAGGCGAGCGCGCATGTTGATCGCACGCTGCAGCTCATCCAGGGCGAGGGCTGCAAAGCTGGGCTGGTGTTCAACCCCGGGACGCCACTCGATGTGCTGGAATGGGTGATCGGCGAAGACTCCGACAAGGTCGATCTGGTGCTGATCATGAGCGTCAACCCGGGCTTCGGTGGCCAGAGCTTCATCGATTCGGCGCTGCGCAAGACGGCAGCGGCGCGGCGCATCATCGACGCCGAATTTGCAAGGACAGGGCGCGACATCCGGCTCGAAGTCGATGGCGGCATCAAGGTTGACAACATCCGCCGGGTGGCCGAGGCGGGTGCCGACACCTTCGTGGCTGGCAGCGCAATCTTCGGCCAGCCCGACTACAGGGCCGTGATCGACGCCATGCGCCGCGAGCTGGGCCACGCACCCGAGCGTCAGCGAGTGGCGCAGTGAGCGGCGCAATCAGCGGCGCAATCAGCAGCGCTCGCACGGTGGCGCAAGTCCTGGCCGAAAGCCAGGTTGAAGCGGTGATGGACGAACTCGACCGCGATCTGATCGGCCTGGTGCCGGTGAAGCAGCGCATCCGCGACATCGCGGCGCTGCTGGTCATCGACAAGTTGCGCCTGAACCTGGGTCTGGCCGCGCAGAACCCCAGCCTGCACATGAGCTTCACCGGCAACCCCGGCACCGGCAAGACGACGGTGGCGATGCGCATGGCGCAGATCCTTCACCGCCTGGGTTATGTGCGCAAAGGCCACCTGATTGCGGTCACGCGCGACGACTTGGTGGGCCAGTACATCGGCCACACGGCGCCCAAGACCAAAGAAGTGATGAAGAAGGCAATGGGCGGCGTGCTCTTCATCGACGAGGCCTATTACCTCTACCGGCCCGAGAACGAGCGCGACTACGGCCAGGAAGCGATCGAGATCTTGCTGCAAGTGATGGAGAACCAGCGCGACGACCTGGTCGTGATCCTGGCTGGATATGCCGACCGCATGGACACCTTCTTCCAGTCCAACCCGGGCATGAATTCGCGCATCGCACACCACCTGGACTTTCCGGACTACAGCGAAGATGAATTGCTGCGCATCAGCGACCTGATGCTGAATGAGCAGCACTACCAGTTTGGCGAAGGCGGCCGCGCGGCCTTCAGCGAGTACCTGGCGCTGCGCCTGAAGCAACCGCACTTTGCAAACGCCAGAAGTGTGCGCAATGCGCTCAACCGCATCCGCCTGCGCCAGGCCAGCCGCCTGTTTGTGCAGCGCGACCGCGTGTACACGCGTGAAGACCTGAGCACCATCGAAGCTTCAGACATCCGCGCCAGCCGGGTGTTTGCAGCCACGGCGTCCACCTGAAAGAACACCATGCCCCTGTCACAACGCTGGACCCTGACGCGCTACCTCATCGAAGAGCGGCGCCGCTTTCCGCAAGCCAGCGGCGACCTGAACGCGCTGCTGCTGGACGTGTCGCTGGCGTGCAAGGCCATCGCCCGCATCGTGGCTTTTGGCGAACTCTCGGATTCGTTCGGCCTTGCCGTGCCGCCCACTGCCGCAAACGTCAACGTGCAGGGCGAGGTGCAGAAGCCGCTGGACGTGCTGAGCAATGAAATCTTCATCCGCATGAGCGAATGGAACGGCCACCTCGCCGGCATGGCGTCTGAAGAAATGGACGCGCCGAGGCAGATTCCGGCAGCGCACTCGCGCGGCAAGTACCTGCTGGTGTTCGACCCGCTGGACGGCTCCGGCAACATCGACGTCAATGTCTCGGTGGGCAGCATCTTCTCGATCCTGCGCGCGCCGCAGGATGTGGTGGAAAGCGGGCGCGACGTGACCGAGGCCGACTTCCTGCAACCCGGCGCCACGCAAGTGGCTGCCGGCTACGCGCTCTACGGCCCGACCACGATGTTCGTGCTGAGCGTGGGCAACGGCGTGGCCGGCTTCACGCTGAATCCGAACCTGGGCGAATTCGTGCTCACGCACCCGAACATCCAGGTGCCGGCCGACACGCAAGAATTTGCCATCAACAGTTCCAACAGCCGCTTCTGGGAGCCGCCCGTCAAACGCTATGTCGATGAATGCCTGGCTGGCAAGACGGGGCCGCGCGGCAAGGACTTCAACACGCGCTGGATTGCCAGCATGGTGGCCGAAGCCCACCGCATCCTGATGCGCGGTGGTGTCTTCCTGTACCCGCGCGACACCAAGGCCCCCGCCAAGCCAGGGCGGCTGCGGCTGCTGTACGAAGCCAATCCGATCGGCTTCCTGATGGAGCAGGCAGGTGGCCGCGCAAGCACCGGCCGCCAACCGATGCTGGGTGTGAAGCCGACGGCCTTGCACCAGCGCATCGGCCTTGTGTTCGGGTCGAAGAACGAGGTCGAGCGCATCGAGCGCTACCACCACGAACCCGCCACGCGCGACGCCAGCGCACCGCTGTTTGCCGAACGCAGCCTGTTCCGCGACTGAATAACGACTGAACAGCGACCAAGCAGGAACAGACCATGAGCGAACGCCACCCCATCATCGCCATCACCGGTTCATCAGGCGCCGGCACCACGTCGGTGACGCGCACCTTTGAGAACATCTTCCGCCGCGAAAAGGTCAGTGCGGCGCTGATCGAAGGGGACAGTTTCCACCGCTACAACCGGCAGGAAATGAAGCAGCGCCAGGCCGAAGCCGAGAAATCGGGCGACAACAACTTCAGCCACTTCGGCCCCGGCACCAATCTGTTTGCAGAACTGGAGCAGCTCTTCGACAGCTACGCCAAGGCAGGCAACGGCAGGCACCGCAGATACCTGCACAACACCGAAGAAGCGGCGCCCTACCAGCAAGAGCCCGGCACCTTTACGCCCTGGGAAGACTTGCCCGCCCACACCGAACTGCTGTTCTACGAAGGCCTGCACGGTGCCGTCGTCACGCCGCAAGTGAACATCGCGCGCCACCCGGACCTGTTGATCGGCGTGGTGCCGGTCATCAACCTCGAATGGATTCAGAAGATCTGGCGCGACAAGAAACAGCGTGGCTATTCCACCGAAGCCGTCACCGACACCATCCTGCGCCGCATGCCCGACTATGTGCATTACATCTGCCCGCAGTTCACGCACACGCACGTCAACTTCCAGCGCGTGCCGTGTGTCGATACCAGCAACCCCTTCATCTCGCGCGACATCCCGTCGCCCGACGAGAGCATGGTGGTCATCCGTTTTGCCAATCCGAAAGGCATCGACTTCCAGTACCTGATGAACATGATCCACAACTCCTTCATGTCGCGCGCCAACACCATCGTGGTGCCCGGCGGCAAGATGGAACTCGCGATGCAGCTCATCTTCACGCCCTACATCTGGCGCATGATGGAACGGCGCCAGCGCGCGCTGCACGCACTGTGAGCACGGTGCAGCGCAGCCTGGCTTTTGACCTTGTCAGTTTCGACCTGGACGGCACGCTGGTGGATACCGCTGGCGAGATCGCTGAAGCCGCCAACCGGGCGCTGGAGAGCCATGGCATCGCGCGCCGGCCCAGCGCAGAAATCACGCTGCTGATCGGTGCCGGCCTGCACGAACTGATGCGCCGGCTGTTGGCGCGCTGCCTGCTTGAACGCCCCGAGCTTGCGCGCACAGTGACTTTCGATGCCGTACTGGCCACCCTGGACAGCCACTGCGTTGCCACCACCGGCACGCTGGCGCGGCCGTATGCGGGGTGTGAAGCCGCGCTGACCAGGCTGCGGCTCGCAGGCCTGAAGCTGGCCTGTGTCACCAACAAGGAACTTCGCCACGCCAGGCGGGTGCTGGAAGTCACGCGCATTGGCGGCTATTTCGACCTCGTGATTGGCGGTGACTCATTGGCTGAAAAGAAGCCGCACGCCAGCGTGTTGCAGCATGTGGCTGCTGTGCTGGGTGTGAGCCTGCTGCGCACTGCACACGTGGGCGACTCGGCCACCGATGTGGCCGCCGCACGCAACGCGGGCGTGGCCGCCTGGGCCGTGCCCTACGGCTACAACGCAGGCTTGCCGATCGAATCCGCAAACCCCGATCGGGTGTTCAGCAGCCTGTCCGCAGTCGCTCGCCATGTGTTGGCGGGGCGCGAGTTGCAGCCCCCGCGCCAGACCGGCCAGACCTGAGCCGGGCATGGCGTCGCTCAAGGCTTTGCTGTGGGACGTGGACGGCACGCTCGCCGAGACCGAACGTGACGGTCACCGCGTGGCTTTCAACCAGGCCTTCGAGGCCTGCGGCCTGCCCTGGCGCTGGGATGAGGTGTACTACGGAACGCTGTTGGGCATTGCCGGCGGGCGTGAACGGCTGCTGTTTGACATGGTGCGGCGCGCCGACGCACCGCCCCTGTCTGAGCGCGACGCGCTGGCGCGCGCACTGCATGCGCGCAAGAACCTGCACTACGCCGAAATTGTCAACGCCGGTGGCATTGCGCTGCGCGGCGGCGTGTTGGCCCTGCTGCAGCAGTGCGCAGCACAAGGCGTGCGAATGGGCATCACCACCACCACCAGCCGCAGCAACCTGGAAGCTTTGCTGCAAACGCAACTCGGCCCGCATGGGGCTGCGCGCTTTGCAGTCACGCTGTGCGGCGAAGACGTGCAGCACAAGAAGCCGCACCCGGAGGTGTACTTCAAGGCCCTGGCTGCGCTGCGTGTGGATGCCTGCGACGCGCTGGCGGTGGAAGACGCGCCAGCCGGCGTGGCGGCTGCGCGCGCGGCCGGCATTGCAGTGGTGGTGACGCGCAGCCTGTACTTTGCGCAAGCGCCGATGCAAGGTGCCACTGCCATCGGCCCTGGCCTGCACGAGCGGCGTGGTTGGTGGCCTGCACTGCCAACGGCCGATGCGCTGTCTGGCGGCGTGGAGTTGAAGGATCTGCAGGCCTGGCACGCAGGGCAGGCCAGGGCTTGAAACATCGGTTGATGCAAATACAATCACTCATCGAGGTCAAGCCGGGGTTCGCACCATGGATTCAAAGAGCAGTGAAGACAGGGTTTTCGAATCCGTCGCCGAACTCTTCTCCGTGCTGTCCACGCCGATTCGACTGCGCATCATCAGCGCGGTGTGCCAGGGCGAAAAAAACGTTTCTGAACTGCTGGCCGAGATCGACACCACGCAGCCCAATATGTCGCAGCACCTGAGCACGCTGTACCGCAGCGGCGTGCTGGCCAAGCGGCGCGACGGCACCCAGATGTACTACCGCCTGCAAAGCGAACGCGTCGCCACCCTGTGCCGCGCTGTCTGCACGCAGGTTGCGATCGAGCTTGACGGAGATGAAAAGATCGAGCTGACAGACCGCTTGGTGCCGGCAATGCACCGCTGAGCGGGCGAAGGGGCAACGGGGCGAAAAGGAGCGCAGGCGAGCCGGCGAATCCGCGAACCGTTTCGGTGCTGGACGCAGTGGCCCGCTTGCGCACCGGGCACGCCATTCAAGACCACGTTGCCCTTTCACATGGGGATCGGATCCAGCCGTTCGCCGACAGCGCCGACAGCCCTCTGAATGCCGTTCGGATGAGGCGCCCTGAGACGACATGAAACGTCGTGCTGGCGGAAGCGGTGAGATTCGAACTCACGGAAGGGTTACCCCTTCGGCAGTTTTCAAGACTGCAGCCTTAAACCGCTCGGCCACGCTTCCTCGAACGACAGATTCTAGGCGCCCGGCTGCTGCGCCTTGGCGCACGGCACCTGCACCACGTCGCGCCGGCCGCCGTCCACCCGCACGGCGGTGAGTGCGCCGCCCCAGACGCAGCCGGTGTCGGTGGCCAGCAGCATGGGCGTGTTGACAAGGCCCAGCGTGCTCCAGTGGCCGAAGGCTATTGCTTGATGGGCGGTTTCGCGGCCCGGTACCTCGAACCACGGCATGAAGCCTTCTGGCGCGGCGCCAGCGCCTTCCTTGGTCTTGAAGTCCAGCGTGCCGTCGGCCGTGCAAAAGCGCAGGCGTGTGAGGACGTTGATGACGAAGCGTGTGCGCTCGGCGTCCTTGAAGTCTTCGCTCCAGCGCGTGGGCTCGTTGCCGTACATCTGCCGCAGAAAGTCGGCCAGCGACGGGCCTTGCAGCAGGGCCTGCACTTCGCCGGCCAGGGCCAGCGTCTGCGTCGTGCTCCACTGCGGCACCACGCCGGCATGCACGCACAGCCAGCCGCCCTCCAGGTGCGCCAGTTTCTGCTGGCGCAGCCAGTCGATCCAGTGCGGCGCCTGCGCGTCGTTCAGCACATCGGCAAAAGTGTCGCCCTTGTGCAGCGTGCGCGCGCCGTGGGCCACTGCCAGCAGGTGCAGGTCATGGTTGCCCAGCAGGCAGACGGCGGCGTTGCCGAGTGCGGCCACGCGCTGCAGCACGGCCAGCGACGCGGGCCCGCGGTTGACAAGGTCACCGAGCAGCACGATGCGGTCGCGCGACGGTGAAAATCCTACTGTCCGCAGCAGCCGGGCCAGCGCATCGTCACAGCCCTGCACGTCGCCTGCGAGATAGATCATGCGGTGATTCTGCTACGCTCCCGCCCGTTTTCACCGACTCCGCTGCACAGGGCCAGCGGCGCGCATGGACTTCTCGCTGCTTGTCTTTTTGATTCTGCTCAACGGCCTGTTCGCAATGTCGGAAATGGCTTTGAGCGCCAGCCGCAAGGCGCGGCTGCAGGTCATGGTGGAAAGCGACGAACCCGGCGCGCAGGCCGCGATGGACCTGCACGACAACCCGACCAAGTTTCTGTCCACGGTGCAGATCGGCATCACGTCGATCGGCTTGCTCAACGGCATCGTTGGCGAAAACGCTTTTGCCGAACCCTTCGCGCTCTGGCTGATGAGCGTGTTCGGCCTGGCCGAGCGCACTGCGGGCATCGGGGCCACCGCACTGGTGGTGGTGGTCATCACGATCCTGACCATCATCTTCGGTGAACTGGTGCCCAAACGCCTGGGCCAGATGTACCCGGAAGCGCTGGCGCGGCGCGTGGCGCGGCCGATGAACTGGCTGTCCACCGCCACGCGCCCGCTGGTGGCGCTGTTGACGTTGTGTACCAACGGCATGCTGCGGCTGATGGGCATCCATGGCGGGCCAGCGCGCACCGTGACCGAAGAGGAGATCGCCGCCAGCCTGGAAGAGGGCGTCGATGCAGGCGTGATCGAAGCCCAAGAGCACCTGATGGTGCGCAACGTCTTTCGCCTGGACGACCGCCAGATCGG
>JANNGN010000743.1:0-3976 GCA_031403895.1 Rubrivivax sp.
GAGCGCGCGCTGGCTGCAGCGGCCGCCGTCGGCCTGGGCCGGGTGGCGCTCAAGCGCGCGGCCGAATACGCCGGCGAGCGCGTCGTCTTCAACCGCCCCATCGGCAAGAACCAGGGCGTGCAGCATCCGCTGGCCAAATGCTGGATGGAACTGGAAGCCGCCAACCTGATGGTGCTGAACGCGGCCTGGCGCTACGACCAGGGCCTGCCCTGCGGCGCTGAGTCCAACGCCGCCAAGTACCTGGCGGGCGAAGCGGGCTTCAGTGCCTGCGAGACGGCGGTGCTGACCCACGGCGGTTTCGGCTACGCCAAGGAATACCACGTCGAGCGCTACTTCCGCGAATCCATGCTGCTGCGCATCGCGCCGATCAGCATCCAGCTCATCATGTGCTACATCGCCGAGAAGGTGCTGGGCCTGCCCAAATCCTACTGAGCGACTGAGCCATCGCAAGGAGAACCCCATGAGCGATCTCGGCCGCCTGAGTTGTGCCCTGTGGTTCGAGGATTGCGTGGTCGGCACCACCTGGCGCAGCGCCGGGCGCACGGTGCTGGAAAGCGACCTCGGCACCTTCATCAACTTCGCCTGGTTCCACGAAGACCTTTTTACCAACCTGCACGACCGGGCAGCGAATGCCATTCCGGGCCGGCCGGTGCCCCTGGTGATGGTGTTGGCCATGTCCGAGGGGCTGATCCTGTCGTCGATCGACGGCACCGGCCTGGCCTTCCTCAACTTCGATCTCGACGCGAAAGCGCCCGCCTTCGTCGGCGACACCCTCTATGTGCACTGCGAGGTGGTCGAGTCGCGCCTGACCTCCAAGGGCGACCGCGGCGTGGTGCGGACCCAGAACACGGTCAATAACGCCAAGGGCGAGACCGTGCTGGTGTACCGGCCGCAGCGGCTGATGAAGCTGCGCGCCAGCGCGGCGGCCGCATGAACAGCCCCGTGCGCCTGCAAGCGCCAGGTTGACATCGCCGTCCTGGTGATTGACAACGCGCCGGTGAATGCGCTGTCCGGGGCCGTGATCGAAGGGCTGGCGGCGGCGATCGACGCCTTCGAGGCCGACACCTCGTAGCCGGCGCTGGTGATCCGCTGCACCGGGTACACCGTGATCGCCGGCAGCGACCTTGCTTCCTTCGACGACGCCGAGTTCTCGGCAACACCCTTCAAGCCATCGTTCTCAATGCCCTGCGGCGTGCGAGCGCTGAAGGCATCCGATCGCTGAGCGCTGCGAGGCTTTCGTTATGCTCTGCGGCTTGCCCTTTTCACCCTGGAGCCCTGCCCCATGACCCGCGTCTTCAACTTCAGCGCCGGCCCCGCCGCCCTGCCCCCGAGCGTGCTTCAACACGCCGCCGATGAAATGCTGGACTGGCACGGCAGCGGCATGAGCGTGATGGAGATGAGCCACCGCGGCAAGGAATTCATCAGCATCGCGAATGAAGCGGAAAGCCTGCTGCGCGAGCTGCTGGCAGTGCCCCCGAACTACAAGGTGCTGTTCATGCAGGGCGGCGCGATCGCAGAAAATGCCATCGTGCCGATGAACATGCTGCGCGGCAAAAGCAGCGCTGACTACATCGACACTGGCGAGTGGAGCAAAAAGTCGATCAAGGAAGCGAAGAAGTACGGCGCCGTCAACGTGGCGGCGAGTGCGGCTGACAGCGGCTACACCACGATTCCCGCGCGCGAGACCTGGAAGCTGGACACAGAAGCCGCCTACGTACACATCTGCAGCAACGAAACCATCGGTGGCGTGGAATACCACTTCACGCCCGATGTCGGCACCGTGCCGCTGGTGGCCGACATGAGCAGCAGCATCCTGTCGCGGCCGGTCGATGTGTCGAAGTACGGCCTCATCTACGGCGGCGCGCAAAAAAACATCGGCCCCGCCGGGCTGACGATCGTCATCGTGCGCGAAGACTTGCTCGGCGGCGCGCTGCCCTGCACACCCAGCGCCTTCGACTACAAGGTGGTGGCTGACAACGACAGCATGTACAACACGCCGCCCACCTACGCCATCTACATCGCGGGGCTGGTGTTCAAGTGGCTGAAGAACCAGGGCGGTCTGCCGGCAATCGAGCTGCACAACCGCAACAAGGCGGCGCTGCTGCTGTACGACTACCTGGGCACGACATCGTTCTACAGCGCGCCGGTGGCGAAAGACTGCCGCAGCCTGATGAACGTGCCCTTCAAGCTGGCTGATGACAGGCTGGACGGCGCCTTTCTCAAAGGCGCCGAAGCGCGCCAGATGGTGCAGCTGAAAGGCCACCGCTCGGTGGGCGGCATGCGCGCGTCGATCTACAACGCGATGCCGCTGGAAGGCGTGCAGACGCTGGTGGCCTACATGAAGGAATTCGAGGCCAGCCATGGCTGAGCCGCAGTCTCAACGGCTGGCGGTGCTGGTGCTCAATGCCATCTCGGCCAGTGGCCTGTCGCGCCTGCCGGCCGAGCGCTACCGCGTCGGCAAGGACGTGGCCGACCCGGCCGCGATTCTGCTGCGCAGCGCCGACCTGCACGGCATGACGATCCCGGCCAGCGTGCGCGCCGTCGGCCGTGCCGGCGCCGGCACCAACAACATCCCGGTGCCGGCCATGAGTGCGCGCGGCGTGCCGGTCTTCAACGCCCCCGGCGCCAACGCCAATGCGGTGAAAGAACTGGTGCTGGTCGGCATGCTGATGGCGGCGCGCCAGATCGCACCGGCACTGCGCTTCGTCGCCGCGCTGGACGTGCAGGCGAACGACCTCGACAAGGTCGTCGAAGACGGCAAGAAACACTTCGCCGGCTACGAGTTGCAGGGCCAGACCCTCGGCATCGTGGGCCTGGGAAAAATCGGCTGCCTGGTGGCCGACGCCGCCATCAAGCTGGGCATGAACGTGCTCGGCTACGACCCCGAAATCACGGTCGATGCAGCCTGGAGCCTGCCCTCGCAGGTCAGGCGCGCGGCCAGCGTGAACGAGGTGCTCCGCAGCGCGCAGTTCGTGAGCCTGCATGTGCCGCTGGTGGAAGCCACGCGCGGTCTGGTCAACGACGCCAATATCGGCCTCATGCGCGCCGGCGCCGTGCTGCTGAACTTCAGCCGCGAGGGCGTGGCCAGCAATTCAGCCATCGTGGATGCGCTGAACAGCGAAAGGCTGGCCGCCTATGTGTGTGACTTCCCGAGCCCCGAACTGCACGGCAACGCGCGCGTGGTGGCGCTGCCGCATCTGGGCGCCAGCACGCGTGAAGCCGAAGAGAACTGCGCCGTGATGGTGGTGGACCAGCTGCGCGACTACCTGGAACACGGCCAGATCGCCAACGCCGTCAACTTCCCCGCCGTGTACATGGCGCGCGAAAGCGCCTTCCGCATTGCGATCGCCAACAGCAACGTGCCGAACATGCTGGGGCAGATTTCCACGACGATGGCGAATGCCGGCCTGAACATCCACAACATGGTCAACAAGAGCCGCGGCGAGATGGCCTACACGCTGGTGGATGTGGAGAGCGCCGTCACCGAGCCGGTGCTGCAGGCGCTGGCCGCCATCCACGGCGTGCTGGCGGTGCGCTACCTGCCCGACTTGAAATGACCGCGCCAGAAGGCCCGCCGCTCTTGACGCGCGATGGGCCGGGCCTGGTCACGATCACATTCAACCGGCCGCGCCATGCTGTGCCTCGCGGCTGGGCCGGTCGGCCGACAAGCGGCTGTTCTTACTGGCTGAACCCTGGGGCGCCGAAGAGCTGCTGAACATCGGCTACCTCAACAAGTTGGTGGCACCCGAAACGCTGGACGCAGCGGTGCAAGCCTTGGCCGCGTCGCTGCTGACTGGCGCAGCGCTGGCGCTGGCTGGCATGAAACTGTCGTTGAACGAGATCGCCCGTGGTGACACCGACCTGCCGCGCCTGCTGGGCCGCGTCGAGCGCTGTACACAGAGCGACGATCTGCGCGCAGGCCTGGCGGCCATCAGCGAGCGGCGCACGCCGCGCTTTACGGGCCGCTGAGCCCGCT
>JANNGN010000744.1:0-9805 GCA_031403895.1 Rubrivivax sp.
TGGCGGCAATGGCCGACAGCAGCGGCGGCACGCCCGAGCGCATCTCGTGCGCCGGGGCGGGGTGGTTGGCGAGCACGGCGTTGGTGATCTGGTCCACCGAGTCGCCGGTGTAGGCCTTGCGGCCGGCCAGCAATTCGTAGAACACGACGCCCAGCGCGTGGATGTCGGTGCGGGCGTCAACCGTGCCGCCCTGAAGTTGCTCGGGCGCCAGGTAGTGCGGCGAGCCGGCGATCAGCCCGTCCAGCAGCGACAGCGCCGAACTGTGGGCGACGCGTGCAATGCCGAAGTCCAGCACCTTGGGCTTGTCGCGCCGGTTCAGAAAAATGTTGGCCGGCTTGATGTCGCAATGCACGACGCCGCGTGCGTGTGCGTAGGCCAGCGCGTCGGCAACGCGCCGCACCAGCAGCGCCGCTTCGCCAGCGGTGGGCTGCCAGCCAGCGGCCAGGGCCTGGCGCAGGTCGCGGCCGTGCAGCCGCTCCATCGCGATATAGACGCCCTGCGCAGACAGGCCGGCGTCGTGGATGGTGACGATGTGCGGGTGGCTCAGCCCGGCGGCGGCGCGCGCTTCGTTCAGGAACAGGCCGTCGAGCGAGACGCGCTCAGTCACTTCGACGTCGAACTGCAGCGTCTTCACTGCCACCGTGCGCGACAGCAACGGGTCCCACGCCTCGTGTACCTGGCCCAGGCCACCCTGGCCGAGCGGGCCCTTCAGTGCGTAGCGGCCGATGTACGACAGCGTGGGCCTGTGTTCGACCGCCTCGTCCGCGCGCGCAGGCTGGCTGTCGAGAATGCCCGAGTCGGGTCCGGCGGGTTGCGAGTCGGGGACAGGCTGGGCGACGGCAACGTGTGGAGCGCGCTCGGCACAGGGCGCTGGCACCGGGTCGAGGCCTGGCGGCATCGACGCCACGGTGGCGGCGAAGTCGGCGCCTTGGTCACTGTCATCGCCGCAATTGGTGTCGTCGCGGTCGGCGCTGCGGGGGGCGCCGCCCGGGCCACGCCATTGGAAGAGGTTGTAGGCCACAGTAACGCAGCTTAATCGCTGATGTTTGCCCCGGCGGCCTGAAAAGGGGCTCTTTTCTTGGCCGTTAACGGCTCGTCACGCGTGTTTCCGCCGCGCCGAGTTCGCGCTGCAAACGCGCCATCGCGGTCTGCAGTTGCGGCATGGCGCTGGCGAACGACAGGCGCACGAAACGGTCCGCCCAGGCGGGGCCGAAGTCGCGCCCGGGCGTGAGCGCGACGTGCGCGCGCTGCATCATGTGCTGGCAGAAGTCCCAGCTGCTGGCGTTGTAGCGCGAGCAGTCGAACCAGGCGTAGAAGGCGCCGTCGGGTGGCACCGGCACCGGCAGACCCATGGCTTGCAGGGCGCTGACGCAGTAGTCGCGGCGGCGCTGGAATTCGGCGCGCCGGTTCTCGTATTCAGCGATCGACGCGGCGTCGAAACAGGCCAGCGCCGCATGTTGCGCCAAGGTGCTCGGGCAGATATAGAGGTTCTGCGCCAGCTTTTCCACCGGCGCCACCAGTTCGCTCGGCAGCACCAGCCAACCCAGGCGCCAGCCGGTCATGCCGAAGTACTTGCTGAAGCTGTTGATGCTGATGACGTTGTCCCCCAGGCCGTCTGGCAAAGCCAGCACGCTGTGGCCGTAGGCGGCGTCGTAGCTCAGGCCAAGGTAGATCTCGTCAACCAGCGTGACACCACCGCGTTCACGCACGGCGCGGGTGATGGCAGCCAGCTCGCCCGGCGCGATCGACGTGCCGGTGGGGTTGCTGGGAGATGCCAGCAGCACACCGCGTGTGGCTGCACCCCAGTGCGTGCGCACGGCCGCCGCGTCGGGCTGGAAGCGCGTGGCTGGGCTGGTGGGCAACAGCCGCGCCTGCGCGCCCACGGCGGCCACGAAATGGCGGTTGCAGGGATAGCTGGGGTCGGGCACGAGGACGTCGTCACCGGGTTCGAACAGGGCCAGGCAAGCCAGCTGCAAGGCAGCCGATGCACCGGCGGTGACGACGATGCGGTCGGGGTCCACCAGCACGCCAAACCGGCTGCCGTACCAGAGCGCGATGCGCTCGCGCAGCGCGGGCAAGCCGGTGGCCTGGGTGTATTGGGTCAGGCCTGCGCGCAGGCAGCGCTCAGCCGCTTCGCGCACCGCAGGTACAGCCGTGAAGTCGGGTTCGCCGATGTTGAGGAAGACCATCGGCTCGCCGCCTTGCGCGGGGTTGCAGGCAGCGCTGTGGGCGATGGTGGTGGCCGCCTTGGCCAGCTCCATCACGTAGAAGGGCTCGATGTGCTCGAGCCGGCTGGCGGTGCGGATCACGGCAGGTGCAGTTCCGGACGACGATGGGATAGCCATTCTCGACCAGCGGCGCCATGAAAAACGGCGGCCCTGGAGCCGCCGTCGATCATTCGCCGAACACGGCCGGTCAGCCGCGACGCCGCCGCAGGAGACTCAAACCGAGCAACGCCACACCCACCAGTGCAAGTGAGCCGGGTTCAGGGAGGGGAGGAGTCACTTGCGCCTGAGTGCCAATGGTGAAGCTGTCGAAACCAAAGACATCTGTGGTGGTGCCACCGCCGCCGGTGGTGATGAATCTGATGGATTGGAACAGTTCGCTGCTGTTGCTGGCGATCAAGCCGAAGTACAACACGCTGCCATTGGCAAGGGCCTGTGTCGCGGTGGGTACATTGAGAGACGCGATCACGAAGTTCGCGCTGTTGACCAGTTCCAGCTGGACCGTGCCCTGGAAGTCGCCGATGTCGATGCCGTAGAAGCCGAAGGCAGCGATCTCCTGGCTGAAGTCGATCCGGAAGGAATTGGCGGCGCTTGCGGTCACGTCCCAATAGTTCGTGCCGCCGGGCACGCTATAGCGGCCAAAGCCGATCGAAGTGGCATTGGTTGCCGCTACGCGACCACCGCCGCCGATGAGCGTTGCTGTGCCAGCAGCGCCGAATCCCAATATCAGCGGCGCGGTGTCGCCGACGCGTTGGTTCTCGAAAGTTTCGGTGCCCACACCGCTGAGCTGGGCCCTGAAGTCGTTGTCGGCAGCGACAGAGTTGGGTGTCGCCAGAAGCCGCGTGGAGAAGCCGTTGCCGTCCACGCCACTGTAGGTCTGGTAGGCGTTGGCCGAGCCTGCGGCCAGTGCGGTGAGGGTGGCCAAGGCAATGGTGGGGAGTGTCCTGCGCACGTTGATTTCTCCAAAATACGGGTTACTGCGGATTCGACAAGCTGTCGAAGCAGAATTGAGTAGCTAAAAGCAGATTCCGTGCCGCCACCTCGTCGTACGCCCTAAGTTGTTGATTTCTATCGTCGCGCCCAGCCTGCTGGGCAGCGCCAGAATCTGTGTTCATGGTCACTGTAATGAAAACCGACGCGATCGACGTTCAGACCACGCCCGTGTCGAGTTCATCGGCTCGACATCGCGCCCCATGCACCGGACGAAAAGAAGCGCGGATGTGTCGGGAAAGCGGGCCGCTGAAGCTCGCAGGCGGGCCCGGCGCCTGGTGCAGAACAGTTCAAGCGGTACCAGGGCCCTCGGCCGCTGGCTCGACAGCCGCCCTGTGCTGGCGGGGCTGCACACGGGCCTCGCCTGGCCGAAGGTCCGCCGCGCAGCGGTCCAGCACACCATTGACGTATTTGTGGCCGTCCGTGCCGCCAAAGGATTTCGCCAGTTCAACGCCCTCGTTGATGACGACCCGGTAGGGCACTTCCGGGCAGTGCATCAACTCAAAGCTGCCGATCAGCAGCGCCGCGTGTTCCACCGGCGACAGGTGCGATGTCTTGCGGTCCACGTGGCGGGACAGCACGGCGTCCAGTGCAGCAGCCTGTTCGATGCAGCCGTGCAGCAGCGTGTCGAAGAGGACGCGGTCGCACTTCGCGAAGCCGTCCTGCTCGGCAATGTGCGCCACGATCGACGCCTCGGGTTCGCCGGACAGCAGCCACTGGTACAGCCCCTGGAGCGCGAACTCGCGGGACCGCCGACGCGCTGACCTCGGCGCTGCGCCTTTGCGTGCAGAGGTGTCGTTCACGAAAGGTCTTCCAGCAGGTTGGCCATTTCAACCGCCACGCGCGCTGACTCGCTGCCCTTGGCTTCGGCACGGGCCCAGGCCTGGGCTTCGTTTTCGACCGTCAGGATGGCGTTGGCGATCGGCACACCGTGGTCGAGACCGACCCGTGTGACGCCGGCGCCACTTTCGTTGCACACCAGTTCGAAGTGATAGGTCTCGCCGCGGATGATGCAGCCCAGCGCCACCAGGGCATCAAAGTCGCCGCTCTCCGCCATGGCCTTCAGCGCGATGGGTATCTCCAGGGCGCCAGGCACGGTGACGTACTTGATATCGCTTTCGTTGACGTCGAGCCGATCAAGCTCCGCCAGGCAGGCCTGTCCGAGCCGCTGGGTGATGGCATCGTTGAACCGCGCACGCACGATGCCAATGCGCAAGCCATCACCCATCAACTCGCCTGCGTCGCCCTTGGCTGCTTCCTGCATGGCATCTTCCTTCAGAACGGCGCGGCCGTGAACCCGGTAATTTCAAGGCCGAACCCAGTCATGCTGGGCATGCGGCGCGGACTGCCCAGCAGGCGCATACGGCGCACGCCCAGTTCCAGCAAGATCTGGGCTCCGACCCCATAGGTGCGAAGGTCCATTTGCGTGCGATTGGGCGCGGGCGAAGCTGGTGGGCTGACTTGCTGCACCAGATCCGATATATCGCCACTGCAATTCAACAGCACCGCCACGCCAAATGGACCGGCGCGCAGCGTGGACAAGGCTGCGCCCAAGGGCCAGGAGTGGCCTTCGCTGCGTGCATCCAGCAGATCAAAAACTGTGAACGGCTCATGCACACGCACCGGCACTTCATCCTCGCTTGACCACCGGCCGTGCTGCAGCGCCAGATGCACGCCCCCGCTCCTGTCGCGAAAAACAGTGCATTCAAATTCACCGTGCGGCGTACACAGCGTTCGACTGCCAACGCGTTGAATCAGGGACTCATTGCGGCTGCGGTAGCCGATGAGATCCGCGATGGTGCCGATCTTCAGGCCATGTTCGCGGCCAAAGCGTTCCAGGTCGGGCAGCCGGGCCATGGTGCCGTCGTCGTTCATCACTTCGCAGATCACAGCGGCCGGCAGCAGGCCTGCCATGCCAGCGAGGTCGCAGCCTGCCTCGGTATGGCCAGCACGCATCAGCACGCCACCGTCCTGTGCCTGCAGCGGAAAAATGTGGCCGGGTTGCACCAGATCGGTCGGCCTGGCGCCGCGGGCCACGGCGGCCTGCACGGTGCGCGCCCGATCGGCGGCGCTGATGCCGGTTGTCACCCCCGTGGCAGCCTCGATGGACACCGTGAACGCGGTGCCGTGCTTGGTGCCATTGCGGCTGGCCATGGGGGGCAGTTGCAGGCTTTCGCAACGCTCGCGGGTCAGCGTCAGGCAGATCAGGCCCCTGGCATGACGGGCCATGAAGTTGATCGCCTCGGGCGTCACGTGCTCTGCGGCCAGCACCAGATCGCCTTCGTTCTCGCGGTCTTCTTCGTCAACAAGGATGACCATGCGGCCGGCGGAAAGCTCCGCCACCAGTTCAGGAACAGGGGAAATCGACATGCACAATTGTAGGCTGCTGACTGCAGCCCGACGCGCGCAACAGCGGCCTGCCGCGCCCTCGGTGGGAGAGCGCTTGACCCCGCTGAGGCCGAAGGTCGCAAGGTGCCGCATGGGCGGCGTCAATCCGGTCAGCCGGTGTCGGCCCTGCGCTTGGCGGCGCTGGCTTGCTGCGCGACTCTGGGCAGCGCCCGAATGCGCAAGTCCTCACCCAGCTGCTGGACGTCAACGAGCTTGAAGTCGATTGCACCGGACAGGCTCGTCAAGGCGGGCCACAGTGCCATCGGTCGGCCGGGCCCGACCAGGCGAGGCGCCATGTACAACAGCAATTCATCCACCAGGCCGGCGCGCAGCAGTGCGCCGTTGAGCACCGCGCCGGCCTCGATATGCAACTCGTTGAAGCCGCGCGCAGCCAACTGTTGCAGCATGGCGCGCAGGTCGACGCGGCCATCGAGCCCTGGCACATGCAGCAGCGTGGCGCCACTGGCGGCAAGTTCCGGTGGCGCCTTCAGCGGGTCGCCCGCACCCACCACCAGCACCGGGCCCGGACCCTGAAGCAGGCGGGCGGACGGCGGCAGGCGCCACTGCGAGTCCACCACCACGCGCTGGGGCTGTACCGGGGTTGGAACCCAGCGCACGTCGAGCCGCGGATCGTCGGCCAGCACGGTGCCGATGCCGGTCAGCACCGCGCTCGCGCGGCGCCGCCAGGCATGGCCGTCACGGCGCGCTGCCTCACCCGTTATCCACTGACTTTGGCCGTCAGGCAGCGCGGTCGCGCCGTCCAGCGAGGCTGCGATCTTCATGCGCACCCAGGGCAGGCCACGCTGCACGCGCGACAGGAAGCCGATGTTGATGTCGCGCGCTGCATCGGCCAGCGCGCCGTCGGCCAGCACCACGGTGATGCCGGCTTCGCGCAGGCGCGCCAGGCCCGCGCCGTTGACCTGGGGGAAGGGGTCGGCCAGCGCCACCACGACACGCGACAGGCCGGCAGCGATGATCGCGTCGCAGCAAGGTGGCGTGCGGCCGTGGTGCGCGCAGGGCTCCAGCGTGACCCAGGCGGTGGCGCCCTGGGTGTGGTGGCCCTGCGCTTGGGCGTCGCGCAAGGCCATGACTTCAGCGTGTGGGCCACCTGCCTGCTGCGTGGCGCCGCAGCCGAGCACGCGGCCGTCTTCAAAGCCGATGACACAACCCACCCGGGGGTTGGGTTCGGTCAGGCCGAAAGAGCTTTCGGCCAGCGCCAGGGCTTGCTGCAGGCGCGCCTGGTCGAGCGACAGCACGGTCATGAAGCAGCCTGTCCGCGTGCGGACATCAGGTGCTGGGCTGGTGCGCGAATGTGGTGCTGTTGAGGAACGGGTTGGTACCGGGACTGAGAGGGCAAAGATTGGCCACACCGCCAATTCCGGCGACGAAGACCAGGAAGTTCTGATTCGTCAGCGACGAAGCCACATTGATGTAGTTGAGCGGGTGTGCCTCGTTACCACCGGTGGGCGTCGGGGTCGGCTGCGGTGTGTACCGGCATGACTTCCATTGAGAGGCACTGTTGCGGATTGCTGTTGGCGGATCAGGAAAATTGGTTAAGGGTGTCAGCAGCGTGGTCCCGGACCATAGGCCGGATGCATTGACAGGCACAAAACAGTAGTACGCAAGCCCTTGTGTGGCCGCCGAGACATAACAAGCGGGCGGCACTGTTGGCGCCACAGGATTCGTCAAGACCGCCTGCATGCCGATGCCAGGGTAACTGGCGGCCAAGCCGTTTGGGCTCTCAGCCAATAGCGGTGTGGGCGCTGTCCCGGGGTCGATGAACCGGATGTAGCCGCTGACCAGCCATCCCGACGTTGCGGTGCACACACCTGGCGCGCTGCACACGCTGATGATTCTGCCGCTGGCATTCAGGAAGGTCCAACTGATGCCGTCGGGTGCGGACGGTGGTGCAAAGCTGCTGGTGTCGCTGGTCGGCCCCGGGACGGCGCCCACGGGAATCGAGCGGTGCCGGCCCAGCGGGCGCTGCGTGCCGGACCGGTCTGCTGGCAGGCCCGCTGAAGCCATGACTTCCGGTGCCACCTCGGCGATGTTGGACGTGAGCACCACCGACTCTGGCAATCCACCGGTCGCGGTTCTGCGGTCCAGCCACGACACCGACACCTGCACGCTTTTCATCTTCGGAGCGCTGGCCACCAGCGATGGCGGCAGGACAGTGGTGACGCGGGTGAAGTCCGTGTTGGCGAAACCGGCTGGCGGGGCCGGTGTGTCGGAGCCCGACACGATGTCGGTGTATTCGCGCTCGGCGGGCACTCCACTCAACACGCCGAAGGAGCGCAGGTTCTCCATCTGTTCCTGCGCCATGCGCACGGCTTCGGCACGTTGGCGCGACACGTCAGCATTGAAGCGCAGCGTGGCCTGCATGCCCACCACGCCCAGCAGGCCGAATGCCATCACGGCCAGGGCCACCAGGGCCTCGATCAGGGAAACACCCCGCGACGAGCGGGCGGCGTTGTTCATCTGAAGTCCCTCCATGAACCCGGCACGCGGACGTAAGAGCCCACCTCATAGCGCAGCCGGGTGAGCACGTCGGGGGCGTACACGATCGTCGGGCTGCCAGACCCGCTGACGCCGCCTTCGGAAACCACGGCGCCGTTGACCTGGCCACCCGCGCCGGTCAGGACCCATCCGGTCAGGCCCGCCGGGTTGGGCACCGGCAGGCGGGTGTAGATCAGGCCGTAGATGTGGACGTTCGCACCCGCAGGCGTGAATTCCAGATTGCCGTTGATCACCAGCACCACGGGTTCGGTGGCTGTACCGATGTCGCCGGCTGAATTCACCGAAAGGGTTCCGGTCAGCCAGAGCGGCCGGCCGGGGTTTGCAGCCTGCGCCGTGCGCACGGCCGCTGCTGTACAAACGCCCAGCGGACAGGTCACTTCGACAGCGCCTTGCTGGGTGCGGAAGGTGTCGGGCCGCATCTTGAAGACAGACGCGAACATGCGTTCAGCTGCCGTGAACGGCGCTGCAGCAGCGGGGCTCAACGCTGCGTCGTTGGCAATCCAGGATGAAGCGTCTGGGGTACCCGGCGCGCCGCGAAACAAGGTGATGGCGACTGGCGTGACGGCGCCGCTGGCATGAACCGTGACGCCGGAACCGCTTGGCAAGGTGTTGTACACCGCGAGTGCGCCGGTCGGGGTGACGGGCCCGAACACGGTCAATGCGGCTGCCGGCAAGCCCGCCGCATTGCCGGCCAGCGTGACGATTGACGAGACAACGGCCCGGCCTTCGTTCAGCGTGCCCAGTCCGTTGAAGTTGAGGCATGGGTCGGCGCTGCCAGGCGGGTCGAGCCGGGTGCAACCCACCACATCGACCCAGATGGAGCCCGGCTGCCGAGGCACAAGCGGCGTGCCGACGGCACCCATGATGTTGCGAAACCGCACGCGAAAAGCAGGCCAGACGCCCGCTGCGATCGGGGCCGTCAGTACCGGTGCGCCCGAGGTGGGGCAGGAGCAGGACCATCCGGTGGTGGCGCCAGTCCAGACGCAACTGGGTGTCAGTTCGCCGCCCGCAGGGTTGGGTATCGAGGTGACGTTGCCCGTGGCCGGATCGACATTCAGGTAGCGCTGGCGAAAGCTTGGCGGCAGCGGCAGCGACGTGACCGTGTTCTGCAGGCACTGGTTGGTGACCGCTTCAAGCCGTTCAAAATTCAACTGTGACACGGCCCACTCAAGCCCGGCATCTGCAACCTCGAGCGCCTGGCTTGAACGGTACTGATTGCTGGAAGTGCGCTGCTCGAAGATCAGGCTGCGATTGGTATAAGCCGCCACGAGCGAAATGATGAAAAACAGCACCATCACCACGATCAACGTGGCAGCGCCCTGCTGGGAACTGCGGGACTGCGTGCGTGTCATTCGCTTCATGGCGGGCACATCTGGTTGGTGGCCGCGTCAAAGAAGATGAGTGTGTCGTTGCGAAGCCGCACCGTGCTGCTGATCGCCCGCTGCACGCTGGCATCGCGCAGTGCTACAGCCTCGACGGCGATTCTGCCTGTGCGCACCTGAAACTGCGGCCAGCAGGCGGTGCCGCCACCGGGACACAGGTTTGGGCAGGGCAACACGATGGCCGCGCTGCTGGCGCTGGTGACGGTGGGCGTGAAGGCGGTGACGCGCATGATGTTTGGGTCGGTCAGGTCCTGCGGGCCGCCGCCCATCTCGGTTTTGATCCGCTCGCTCTGCAGACTGAAC
>JANNGN010000745.1:0-3397 GCA_031403895.1 Rubrivivax sp.
GCTGCGCCGCCCGCGCATCGCCATCTTCTCCACCGGCGACGAACTCATGATGCCGGGCGAGCCGTTGCGCCCCGGCGCCATCTACAACAGCAACCGCTTCGTGCTGCGCGGCCTGGCGCAGGCGGCGGGCTGCGACTTCACGGATCTGGGCATCGTGCCCGACCGGCTGGACGCCACGCGCGCCGCGCTGCGCCAGGCGGCCCAGGCGCACGACCTCATCGTCACCTGCGGCGGTGTCTCGGTGGGTGATGAAGACCACCTCAAGCCTGCCGCACAGGCCGAGGGCCACATCGAACATTGGCAAATGGCCATCAAGCCCGGCAAGCCGCTGGCCTTCGGCGCCATCCGCCGGCCGGGTTGCGCAGACGGCAGCGCAGCGCTGCTGGTCGGCCTGCCCGGCAACCCGGTGTCGTCGTTCGTGACCTGGCTGCTGGCCGTCAGCACCGTCTTGCGCACGATGCAGGGCCTGCCCGCCGCGCTGCCCAAAGGCCTGGCCGTGCGCGCCGACTTCGATTGGACGAAGCCCGACAAGCGGCGCGAATTCCTGCGCGTGCGCTTCAATGCAGAAGGCGGTCTCGACCTCTACCCCAACCAGAGTTCGGGCGTGCTGACCTCGGCCGTTTGGGCCGACGGCTTGCTCGACAACCCGCCCGGCCAGGCGATTCGACGCGGTGACAGCGTGCGCTTCCTGTCCTTGTCGGAACTGGTGGCGCGATGAAGATCCAGCTTCGCTACTTTGCGTCGCTGCGCGAGGCGCTGGGCGCGGCCGAGCACCTCGATATGCCCGCAGGAAGCACGGTGGCAACGCTGCGCGATGCGCTGCTGGCACGCGGTGGCTGCCATGCCCAACTGCTGGCGCGCGGCCGCGCCGTGCGCTGTGCGCTGAACCAGACCTTGTGCGATGAGTCGGCGGCGTTGAGCGACGGCGCCGAAGTCGCCTTCTTCCCGCCAGTGACGGGCGGCTGAGCGCCATGGCCGGGCCCACCGCGCGCGTCTCGATCCAGACCCAGGACTTCGACCTTACGGCCGAAGTGAGCGCATTGCGCGCCGGTGACGGCGGTGTCGGCGCAGTCGCCACCTTCACCGGCACCGTGCGCGACCGCACTGGCTCCGCGCCGCAGATCAGCTCGATGGAGCTGGAGCACTACCCCGGCATGACCGAACGCGCCATTGAAGCCATGATCGACCAGGCGCACAGCCGCTTCGACATCCGTTGCGCGCGTGTCGTACACCGTGTCGGCGTGCTGCAGCCGCTGGATCAGGTCGTGCTGGTGGCGGTGACTTCGGCACACCGCGGCCAGGCCTTCCAGGCCTGTGAATTCCTGATGGATTACCTGAAGACGCAGGCCCCTTTCTGGAAGAAGGAAACCACGGCTGCTGGCGCGCACTGGGTGGACGCGCGTGTCGCCGACGACGCGGCGCTGGCACGCTGGGGCATCACAGCCAGCAACGCCAGCAACGCCAGCAACGCATCCCCCGGTGGCTGAAGGCGCGGGCCGCCAATGGACACGCGCCACTTCCGCAATGCCTTGGGCCGCTTCACCACCGGCGTCACCATCATCACCTGCCTGGATGCCTCGGGCCAGCCCGTTGGCCTGACCGCCAACTCCTTCAACTCCTTGTCGCTGGACCCGCCGCTGCTGCTGTGGTCCTTGCGCAGCGCCAGCCCGAGCAGGGCTGCCTTCGAAGCGGCACCGCGCTTTGCGGTCAACGTGCTGACCGAATCGCAGGTGGAGTTGTCGCGCCGTTTTGCGGCGCGCAGCGACGACCGTTTTGCCGATGTGGCGTGGGCGCAGGGCGAATACGGCACGCCAGTGCTGGCGGGCTGCGCGGCCGTGTTCGAATGCGAAACCTTGTCGCACCAGATCGCTGGCGACCACCGCCTCTTCATCGGCCGCGTGTTGGCCTGCACCGAATCGCCCTTGCCGCCGCTGCTGTTCCAGGCCGGGCATTACAGGCTGCTGGGGGAAGTGCTGTGACGATCGAAGGCAAGTGGATCGACCTGTTCGTGCATACCTTCAAGCTGTGCGGCGTGCAGGCTGGCGATGCATGTGCCGTGCTGTCGGAAACGCAGACCCGGCCTGAGTTGCCCAAGCTGTCCGAACTGGCTTTGCTGCGACTGGGCGCACAGCCCTTTCACCTGGTGCTGCCGGGCAAGCCGCTGGCCGCGCCGGTGCCCGTGCGCAGCACCGGTGCATCGGACGCCATTCGGCGCTTGGAGCCCGTGGTGCAAGCCCTGGCCGCCAGCGTGTTCGTCGCCGACTGCACGCTCGAAGGCCTGCAGCACGCCGTTGAGCTACCGCGCATATTGAGCGGCGGCGCGCGCGTGCTGGCGATCAGCCATGAACACCCTGAAATCCTGGAGCGCTGCCTGCCGCACCCTGAAGACGAAGCGCCAGTGCGCGACGCGATGCGGCGGCTGAAAGCGGCGCGCGAGATGCACGTCACCTCGGCCGCAGGCACCGACCTGCGCGTCGCGCTGGCCGGCGCCCGCATCGGTGGCGTCTGGGGCTTCACGAGCAAACCCGGCACGCTGAGCCACTGGCCCGGTGGCCTGGTGCTGGCCTTCCCGGCGGCCGGCAGCGTCAACGGCACGCTGGTGCTGGACCGGGGCGACGTCAATTTGACCTTCAAACGTTATCTGCAAGACCCCGTGCGCTTGCTGATCGAGAACGACCACGCGGTGTCGGTGCAGGGCGAAGGCATCGACGCCGAGATGATGCGCGGCTACCTTGCAGCGTGGGGACAGTCCACTGAGGACCGTGCCGCCTACGCCGTGTCGCACCTGGGCTGGGGCCTGAACCGGCGTGCGCGCTGGGACGCCATGACCTTCTACGACCGGTGCGATTTCAACGGCACCGAACTGCGCGCCTTTGCCGGCAACTTTCTCTACAGCACCGGCGCCAATGAAGTCGCGGGCCGCCACACGCTGGGCCACTTCGACCTGCCGCTGCGCGGCTGCACGGTGCGGCTGGACGGTGTGGCGGTTGTCGAGCAGGGGGTGCTGTTGTGATGCTGCCCGCCTTCAGCGAAGCAGGGCAGGGCGCTACTGCGGTGCTGATGTTGCACGGCATCGGCGGCGGGCGGTCGATGTGGCTGGATGGCAGCTCGGGCACGGTCAGTGCGCTGGCGCAGGCGGGCTACCGCGCGCTCGCCATCGACCTGCCCGGTTATGGCGATTCAGCCGGCTCGCCCGAGATGGATTCGATGGTGCAGGCGGTGCTGGATGTGGCTGAACACATTGGCGCCGTGCGCACCGTGCTGCTGGGCCACAGCATGGGCGGCATGGTGGCGCAAGAGGTGGCCGCGCGCCATCCGCAGCAGATGCAAGGCCTCATCCTGGCCTGCACCAGCGCGTCCTTCGGCAAGGCCGACGGCGCCTGGCAGGCGCAGTTCA
>JANNGN010000746.1:0-2200 GCA_031403895.1 Rubrivivax sp.
CGGTTGTTGGCGTCGAGCTTCACCACGTCGGCCACCGTGCCCAGCGCCACCAGGTCCAGCAGTGCGTCGAGCTTGGGCTGGCTGGCGCTGTCGAAGACACCGCGTTGTCGCAGTTCAGCGCGCGTGGCCAGCAGCACGTAGAACATGACGCCGACACCGGCGATGGCCTTGCTTTCGAAATTGCAGCCCGGTTGGTTCGGGTTGACGATGACGTTGGCGTCAGGCAGCGTGACGACGCCGTCGCTCAGTGCCGGCAGGTGGTGGTCGGTGACCAGCACCCGCAGACCCGAAGCCCGCGCATGCGCCACGCCGGCGTGGCTGGCAATGCCGTTGTCCACCGTGACCAACAGTTGCGGCTCGCGCTGCATGGCCAGGTCAACGATGGCCGGCGTCAGGCCGTAGCCGTGAACTGCTCGGTCGGGGACGACGTAGCTGACGTTGCCGCGTGCCGCGCCAAGCAATACCAGGCCGCGCAACGCGACGGCGCAGGCGGTGGCGCCGTCACAGTCGTAGTCGGCGACGATGCAGATGCGCTCACTCGCTTGAATGGAATCCGCCAGCAACACGCCCGCCTCCAACGCGCCTTTCAACGTGGATGGCGGCAGCAGGCGCGCCAGGCTGTTGTCCATTTCATCGGCGCTGCGCACGCCGCGCGCAGCCAGCAGGCGGGCCAGGAGCGGATGCACGCCGGACTGTTCCAGCGCATAGCTGACGCGCGGGGGGACTTCGCGGGTGTGCAGGATCACAGGGTCTCCAGAAGTGGCAGCCAGGCGGGTGCAGCAAAGCGCGATTTGATCGATCGCAGCAGGCTGCGCGGGCCGCTGGCGTAGGTGGCGCTGGCGCGTTCGCCGCACAGTGTCAGGCGCACGGGCAGGCCTGACTTGGCAGTGGCCTGCAACTCGGCAAGCGGCCCCGCATCCAGCGTCTCCCAGGCCTTGCACCAGCCGGCCCAGTCGTCGACCAAGGCTGGTGCGCGCAGGCGGTCATCGATCTGCATGTCGTGGTGGGCCACGGGCTGCGAAACGCCGCAGCCGCTGAGCCAGAAGCTGTTGACGGGCAGCAGGCCCTGCGCGATGCGTTCGTCGTTCAGCGGGTGCGTGTACAGCCGCATCTGCACTTCGCTTTGCAGGCGCCGGATTCGGCGTGCGGCCGGGTCTTTGCCGAGCCAGCGGTCCACGTTGCGGCCAATGACACGGTCCAGCGACGCGGTGGGCAGCGTGGCCAGGCTGTCGTGCGCGGCATACCAGCGCGACGGCGCGCCGTAGGCCAGTGTGTAGCCTTCGCCCGTGAACAGGTCTTCGATGGCAGTGAAGAAAACGCGCGATGCGGCGTCGTCCAGCATCAGGCCTGCAGGGTCGAGCAGGCTCACCTGATCGGTGCCCAGGTGCCAGTGCGCGGGGCTCAGCAGGCCCCAGGCTTGATGGCCCACCGCGACGCCATCCGCTGCGGCGGCGCAGGCCGCCCAGGGCAGCGCACCGTCGCCACCCATCCAGCCCTGCGCAGCTGCGAGCGCACGTTCGTGCGGGGGCGAGAGCGACCATTCGTCAGCTTCGTCGCGCCCCTGCGGCATCAGCAGCGTTAGCAATGCACCCAGCTTGGGTAGTGCCAAGCTGCGTGCCGCTTCGCGCCCGGCATCGGACAGTGGGGCTGCAAGCGGGATCATCAAGTGCATCGCCTGATTATCCCGGGCTGGTCCTGCAACGGCGTCGCGCCCGCGCCCGCCCGCTCCTCCATTAGCATCGCCGGTCCATCAACCTGCAGACGCATGAACCTTCCCTTTGAGTGGCAAATCGGCTGGCGCTACACACGCGCCGGCAGCAGCGGCCGGCGCAACGGCTTCATCTCTTTCATCAGTGGCGTCTCGATGCTGAGCATGCGGTCGCGCACTTCCTTTTGAAAGCCGTTCATCACGCTGAGCACGATGATCAGCGCCGCCACGCCAAGCGAAATACCCAGCATCGACACGCCCGAGATGAAAGAAATGAATCCATTGCGCCGGGTCGTGCGTCCCGCGCGCGTGTAGCGCCACCCCAGGATCAGTTCGTAGGGAATTTGCATCAGCAATAAGAAATCATGAAGCTGGTCTTGAAGGTGAAACTGGGCCGATTGTGGCATCCCGGGCCGGTGCCCAAAGCAGTTCCCGGACAATAGGCCGATGCATCTGCTGATCCCGTTCGCCTGTTCCAGCGTACCCGCTTGC
>JANNGN010000747.1:0-6249 GCA_031403895.1 Rubrivivax sp.
TCAAGGTGGGTGCGGGCCTTGAGTATGCAAGTGCGGCCCGCGCCGCACCCTGGCCAACGCGGCAGAATCGAGCGCCCGGCCCACAAGGCCCGCCTCACCTGCGAAAGCACACCATGCTCGACACCCTGGAATCCCACGCCCGCCGCGCCGCCGGCCGCCTGCCCGCCAGCACCCGCCACTGGGCCGTGCGTGGCGTACACGAAGACAGCGAACGCCTGAGCGTGCGCGACGGCGTGACTGAAGCCCCGTGCCGGTCGCAGGACGACGGCGCGATGGTCACGGTGGTGGACGGTGGCATGGGGTACGCGGCCACGTCCGACCTCTCGGAGGCCGGCCTGGCGGCAGCCTTTCTTCGGGCCCACACCCTCGCCCGCGCCAGCGCCGGGCGCACCGTGATCGACTACGAGCGCATCCAGCGGCCCACTGCATCAGGCCGTTATGCCAGCAGCGTGGTGCGCAGCGCCGCCAGCGCCACGCTGCCTGAAAAACTCGGCTGGCTGCAAGCGGTGTGTGCAGCAGCCGGCGGTGACGGTGGCGGCGAAGGCCGCGCCGACCCGCGCATCGTTGACCGTCACGCCACGCTGTGGAGCGTGCGCACCGAGCAGCTGCACATCAGCAGCGACGGCGCGCGCACGCAGCAGCAGTGGGAATTCACGACGCCGTCGGTGCAGGTGACGGCGCACGCGGGCGGCGTGACGCAGGTGCGCTCCAGCGGCGGCCAGTACAACGGCTTTTGCCAGCAGGGCGGCATCGAGGTGCTGGAGCGTGCGCGCTTCCGCGAAAGCGAAGGCCCGCGCGTGCTGCGCGAGGCGCTGGAACTGGTGGGCGCCGCCGTCTGCCCGACGGGTCGGGTGGACCTGATCCTGATGCCCGACCAGATGACGCTGCAGATCCACGAAAGCATCGGCCATCCACTGGAGCTGGACCGCATCCTCGGTGACGAGCGCAACTTCGCCGGCACCAGTTTCGTCACACTCGACATGTTCGGCAGCTATCAATACGGCAGCGCGCTGCTCAACGTCAGCTACGACCCCGGCCACGCCCATGAATTCGCCAGCTTCGCTTTTGACGACGAAGGCGCACCCGCAGAACGCGCGCTGCTGATCGACCGCGGCCGGCTGCTGCGGCCGCTGGGCGGCAGCCTGTCGCAGGCGCGGGCCCGTGCGCAAGGCTACGAGCTGGGCGCCGTGGCCACCACGCGCTCAGCCGGCTGGAACCGCGCGCCGATCGACCGCATGAGCAACCTCAACGTCGAACCCGGCGACCAGAGCCTTTCGCAACTCATTGCTGCCACTGAACTGGGCGTGCTGATGCACACCAATTGCTCGTGGAGCATCGACGATTCACGCAACAAGTTCCAGTTCGGCTGCGAGTACGCGCGCATGGTGCGCGGCGGCAAAGTAGCCGAGGTGGTGCGCAACCCCAACTACCGCGGCGTCAGCGCCACCTTCTGGCGCTCGCTGGCGGGCGTGGGCAACGCCGGCACGGTGGAGGTCGGCGGCACGCCGTACTGCGGCAAGGGTGAGCCTTCACAGGTCATCCGCGTCGGGCATGCGTCGCCTGCCTGCCGCTTTGTGGGCGTCGATGTGTTCGGGGGTGCGGCATGAGCGCGAGCCCGAGCCCGAGTTCAAGCATGGGCTATCTCGAACCCGCCGCCTTCGAAGCGCTGGCTGCTGAACTGTTGCGCGCCGACACCGCCGTCGAGCGCACCTCGCTGTACTTGTGTGCCGAGGCGAGTGACTTCCTGCGCTTCAACCACGCCGCGCTGCGCCCGGCGACCAGCGTGCAGCAGGCCTACCTGACGATTGCCGTGGAACGCGGCCAACGCCGCAGCGAAAGCACGCTCTCGCTCGGTGGCGACGCGGCACTGGACATTGCTCGGCTGAAGGCGGAACGCGCGCTGCTGATCGCGCAGCTGGACCTGATCGCCGACGACCCGTGGTTGCAGCGGCCCACCACCGCCACCCACAGCCAGCGCGACGAGCGCGGCGCCCTGCCCGAGGCCGGCCACGTCATCGCCTGCGTGCATGACGCCGCTGCCCTGCGCCTGCAGCAGGACCTGGTGGGCTTCTACGCCGCCGGCCCGGTGGCGCATGCCTTTGCCGACAGCCTGGGCAGCCGCCACTGGCACCGCGTGGAAAGCTTTCACTTCGAGTGGTGCCTTTACCACCGCGCCGACAAGGCCGTGAAGACGGTCTATGCCGGCACGCGCTGGGACGACGCGTCCTTCGTCGCGCGGCTGGAAGATGCCGCGCGCCGCGTGCCGCTGCTGGCGCGCGCGCCGCGCACGTTGCAGCCGGGCGCCTATCGCGCCGCGTTGTCAGCGTCGGCGATGGTCGAGTTGCTGGGCACGCTGGGCTGGAGCGGCTTTTCACTGAAGGCGCGGCGCACGGGCGTGAGTTCACTCATGCGGCTGCAGCGTGGCGAGGCGGCTTTTGCACCCGGCTTCCATCTGGAAGAAGCTTTTGCGCAGGCCACGACCCCGGCCTTCACGGCCGAAGGTTTCACGCGCCCGGCGCGCGTGGCGCTGGTGGATGGCGGGCTGCTGCCGGCTGGCGGCGGCACGTTGAACTCGGCACGGTCGGCGGCCGAGTACGGCTTGTTGGCCAACGGCGTCGATGCCGGCGAATCGCCGCAGGCGCTGCAATTGCGCGCCGGCAGCATCGCCGACGGCGAGTTGCTGCGCGCGCTGGACACGGGCCTGTATATCAGCAACCTCTGGTACCTCAACTACAGCGACCGCGCCGCCTGCCGCATCACCGGCATGACGCGCTATGCCTGCTTTTGGGTCGAGCGGGGTGAACTGGTGGCGCCACTGGACGTGATGCGCTTCGACGACGATGCGCTGCGCCTCTTCGGCAGCGGCCTCATCGGCCTCACCGACACGCCGGAATTCATCCCGAACAGCGACACCTACGGCGCCAGGGGCCTGGGTTCCGTGACGACGCCAGCGGCGCTGGTGGAAGGGCTTGCGTTGACGTTGTGAAGGGTCGCGGCAGCCGGGGCGGCAGCCGTTGCGGCGCCGCTCAGAACCGCATCTTCAGGCTCAATCCCAAGGCCCACGAGCCGCGCCGTGCGCGCTGTGCGTCGGGGCGCGGCCAGAAGTGGCCGACGACGATGCCGCCGAGCAGCCAGTCCTCGTGCAAGGGCTGTTCCCAGCGCGCCTGCACGCCGTAGTCCAGCGCGTCCACGCCCGAACCCTGCTGGCCATTGACCAGCGTTTCCAGCGCCAGCAGCCGCTGGCTGCCAAAGGATTGGTAGGCGCCCAGGCTGCTGGCCCAGACAAACTTCGGCAGCGCCTGCGTGACGGTGGTCGCGGCCAGCCAGCGCAGGCCCAGGCTGGGTGTCAGGGTGTGGTCGAAGGACACGGCGGTGGTCGAACCAAAGCGGTCATCGACAGTCCAGAACAGAGTCTGGCGAAAGTCCGCCTGGTCGCTGGCGCCCAGCTGCCAGTGCTGGTGAAAACGCGCCTGGGCATAGGGCTTGAAGGCGCCGCGCACGCCCACGCGCAAGTCGAACCGCTCGTCCAGCGCGCGCCCCAGCCCGGCAAAGAATGTCTTGTCCTGCGCCCGGCTGACCTGGAGCTGGTCGCGGCGCGACAGCGCCCCGGGGCGGTCGGTGATGAGCTCGCGCTCGTTGTCGCGCCCGACGAAGACATAACCCAGCCGGTCGATGTTGGGCAGTGCAAAACGGGCGTTGATGCGCACGTCAAAGTCGGCGCGCTCGCCCTGGCGCTGCAGCACGCTCAAGTCGAACTGCCCGTTGCTGACCTTGCCACCGTCCTCGAAAGGCCGGTCGCCGAACCAGCTGTCCACCCCGCGCGCCAGCCAGATGGTGGTGGCGCGCACCGAAGCGCGGGCCGTTTCGATGATCGGTTCGGCAGCAGTGGGCGGGGCCGCATCTTCTGCGCCGGTGGCAGCGGGCTGCGCAACCTGCGCCGATTGGGCTGCGGATTGGGCTGCGGATTGCGGCGCGGGTTGGGACGCGGGTTGGATTGCGGATGACGGCGCTGCGGCGGGCGGCTGCACAGCGCAGGCGGCAAGCAGCAGGATCGGCAGCAGGGCGGCAAGGTGCAGGGTGGGCGGGGGCACCGCCCGAATGTAAGCGCTGGGGCCTCGCGGCTGCGGGGCTCTAAGGGCTCGGGTTCCCCTGCGTCTGGCGGGATGTCGCCTCCGCCATCCCGCAGACCGTCTGCGCAGGCGCAGCGTTGGCTGCACGGGCATCGACACTTCACTCAGTTCAAAGGTTCGCTGCAATGCACTTGCGGTGGGCTTGCACCGCCAAGATTGCGCGCAGGCTGGCCGCCCAAGAAAAAGCGCCGCAAGCGGCGCCTGTGAAATCTGCCAGCCTGGTGCGCAAACGTCGCGCCCGGCCGGTCGGTTGTTTGTCGTCGTCGGATCTGTCTTCGGGTTTTCTAACCGTCTCCTCTGGCCTCCGCCGACGGCAGATGGCCGTGAGGCCGGCCGTCGGGAGTGCGCGGAATGTATCGGCGTGTACCGCCGCCGGTATCGGTGACAACCCGCAGCTGCGGCTGGCCGACTAGGCCGACGCCGCGTCGTCCTGCGCCATCCACGCCGCCGCACGCTCGGCAATCATCAGCGTGGGCGAATTCGTGTTGCCGCTGGTGATGGTGGGCATGACGCTGGCGTCGGCGATGCGCAGCCCCGTCAGCCCCTGCACGCGCAGGCGCGGGTCCACCACCGCGCCAACCTCGCCCGCACGGCCCATGCGGCAGGTGCCCACGGGGTGGAAGATGGTGGTGCCGATGTCACCCGCCAGGCGCGCCAGGTCGTCGTCGCTCTGGAACTGCACGCCGGGCTTCACTTCGCGCGGCTTGAAGGGCGCCAGCGCAGGCATGGCGGCAATGCGCCGCGTCAGGCGCAGCGACTCGGTGGCCACGCGGCGGTCTTCCTCGGTGGACAGGTACTGGGGCCGGATGCGCGGCGCGTCCTGCGCGCGCGGCGAGGCCAGCCGCACATGGCCACGCGACGTGGGGTTGAGGTTGCACACGCTGGCGGTGAAGGCGTTGTAGCGGTGCAGCGGCTGGCCAAAGGCGTCCAGCGACAGCGGCTGCACGTGGTACTCCAGGTTCGGCCAGGTCCGCTCTGGCGACGAGCGCGTGAAGGCACCCAGCTGCGACGGCGCCATGCTCATCGGCCCGCTGCGCTTGAGCAGATATTCAAGGCCGATCGCTGCCTTGCCCCACCAGCTATTGGCCAGCGTGTTCAGGGTCTTCGCGCCCTGCACCTCAAAGACAGTGCGGATCTGCAGGTGGTCCTGCAGGTTGTCGCCCACCCCCGCCAGTTCGTGCTGCGGCTTGATGCCGTGCGCGTGCAGGTGGCTGCCCGCGCCAATGCCCGACAGCTGCAACAGGTGCGGCGTGCCGATGGCGCCGGCGCACAGCACCACTTCGCGCGCTGCCAGCGCCTGCAGCGGCGCGCCGCCGCCGGCCGGCAGCACCTCGACACCGGTGACGCGGGTGCCATCCAGCAGCAGCCGCGAGGTGTGTGCGCCCGACCAGACCTGCAGGTTCGGCCGCCCCACCACCGGACGCAGAAAAGCCTTGCTGGTGTTCCAGCGCAGGCCGGCCTTCTGGTTGACCTCGAAGTAGCCCACGCCTTCGTTGTCGCCGCAGTTGAAGTCTTCGGTGCGCGGCACGCCGGCTTGCGCCGCAGCGGCCGCAAAGGCGTCGAGGATTGGCCACGACAGCCGCTGCTTTTCGACCCGCCATTCCTTGCCGCTGCCGTGCAGCCCACTGGCGCCGCGCCAGTGGTCTTCGTGGCGCATGAAGTGGGGCAGGCAGGCGTCCCAGCGCCAGGCGTCGTCGCCAGTGAGTGCGGCCCAGCCGTCGTAGTCGCGCGCCTGGCCGCGCATGTAGATCATGCCGTTGATGCTGGAGCTGCCGCCCAGCACCTTGCCGCGTGGGTAGCGCAGCTGGCGGCCGTTGAGGCCGGGTTCGGGCTCGGTCTGGTACATCCAGTCGGTGCGCGGGTTGCCGATGCAGTAGAGGTAGCCGATCGGGATGTGGATCCAGTGGTAGTCGTCGTGGCCGCCGGCCTCTATCAGCAGCACGCGGCGATTGCGGTTGGCCGACAGCCGGTTGGCGAGCAGGCAGCCCGCCGTGCCGGCACCGACGATCACGTAGTCGTAGCTCAAGGTTTCGGTGTTCAAGGTGTCATCGCACGTGGCTGGCCAGCACCGGAAACAGCTTCACCAGCCCGTCGGCCAGCAGCTCGACGGCCATCGCGG
>JANNGN010000748.1:0-2545 GCA_031403895.1 Rubrivivax sp.
ACCGCGCGTGCGCGCTTCGTGGTGCGCAGCAAGGCCGTGAGCTCGATCCGCAGCTTCATGGTCGAGCACCAGTTTCTGGAAGTCGAAACGCCGATGCTGCACCCGATTCCGGGTGGTGCGAATGCAAAACCTTTCGTCACCCACCACAACGCGCTCGACCAGCCGATGTTCCTGCGCATCGCGCCCGAGCTGTACCTCAAGCGCCTGCTGGTGGGCGGCTTCGAGCGCGTGTTCGAGATCAACCGCAGTTACCGCAACGAAGGCATCAGCGTTCGCCACAACCCCGAATTCACGATGATGGAGTTCTACGCGGCCTACTGGAACCACCATGACCTGATGGATTTCACCGAAGCGGTGCTGCGCCACGCCGCGCGCGCGGCCACCGGGTCTGCCGCGCTGACTTATGCCGGCCAGCCGGTGCATCTGGACCAGCCTTTCACGCGGCTGTCGGTGCGTGAATCGCTGGTGGCGCATGCGGGCCTGAGCCATGCCGAGGCCGATGACGCCGAACTGCTGCGCACACGCCTGAAGAGTGCCGGCCAGGAAGCGCCCGCCCACTGGAAACTGCCCGAGCTGCAGTTCGGCCTGTTTGAAGCCGAGGTCGAAGCCAAGCTCTGGCAGCCCACCTTCATCATCGACTACCCCGTCGAGGTCAGCCCGCTGGCGCGCGCCGCCGACCACAACCCGGCCATCACCGAACGGTTTGAGCTGTTCATCACCGGGCGCGAATTTGCCAACGGCTTCAGCGAACTCAACGACGCCGAAGACCAGGCAGCGCGCTTCGCAGCCCAGGCCGCGAACCGCTCGGCCGGCGACGAAGAAGCGATGGTTTTCGACGCCGACTTCATCCGCGCGCTGGAATACGGCATGCCACCCGCAGGCGGCTGCGGCATCGGCATCGACCGGCTGATGATGCTCATCACCGACAGCCCGAGCATCCGCGATGTGATCCTGTTCCCGGCTTTGCGCCGGGAATCGACATGACACCGGCGCTGCGCCGCGGGGCCTGAGCCGTGGCTGCCGCGCGCCCGCAGACGCTGGCCGAAGTGGAAGCCAGCGTGTGGCACGAACTGGCGCAAGCCGTGCGCGACACACACCACGGCTGGCGTGTGGCCGTGCTGGCCACCGTGGACGGTGACGCCGCCGATGCCCGCAGCGTGGTGCTGCGCGACCTGGACGCACCGGCGCGCACGCTGCTGGTGTACACCGACGCGCGCAGCCCGAAAGCGGCGCAACTGGCCGCCCACCCGCACGGCACGCTGGTGCTGTGGTCGGCCGCGCTGGGTTGGCAGCTACGCTTGCGGGTGGCGCTGGCGCTGGAGACCTCGGGCCTGCGCGTGTCCTCGCGCTGGGCGCGGCTGAAGCTGACGCCGGCGGCGCAGGACTACCTGTCGCCGCTGCCGCCAGGCGCGCCGCTGGACGCGCAGCCGGCCGCCCCGCAACGACAAAGCCGCGAGCACTTTGCAGTGCTCGCGGCTCAGGTGCAATCGGTGGACTGGCTGGACCTGCACCCCGACGGCCACCGGCGCGCGCTTTTCAGCGCTGCCGGTGCCGCCTGGGTCACGCCCTGATGGGCGCCTTGTTCGGCGCCGGCATCAGCGCCAACTTCATTGCCACGATCAGCGCGCCGCCCTGGCCAGCGTGCGGCTGGCATCTGCCGCCGCCGGGTGCTGCGCCAGGTAAAACGAGCCGCTGTCTTCACCGAACATGTGCGCCGTCGGATCGGTCGCCCGGCCAACCCGCGCCTGGGCCCGCACTTCTTCGCGGGTGACGGTGCTGTTGGCCGCCGTCAGCGGGTTGTAACTGATCGAATAGACCTTGATCGAACCGTCGGCGCGGGCCTGGGCCAGTTCGGTCAGCACCTGGGCGCGGGTCTTGGTGGCTGTCCAGACCTGCGTGGCGCCGTCGTCACGGGTGGGGCTTTCGGCGTGCGCCGACACGGCAGCGGCCACCGACAAGAGGGCGATGAGGGGGTAGGCAAAGCGATTGAGCGTGTTCATGAAATTTCCTTCTGAGGCATCCGGTGGGGTTGTGGGGACCTGTCGGTGGATGCCTGACCGGCTCTGTCCATGGGTTGAACTCTAGGGTTTACCCATGAAGTGAAACAGCCGTGTCGAAGGAATGGACCGTTCCGGATTCAGGAAGGTGGACGCTCTCGACGCAGACGCCGGCGCCGCTCAGCTGTTGCTGAAGCGCGGTTTGCGCTTGTTGACAAAGGCGTCCATGCCTTCCTTCTGGTCAGAGGTGGCAAACAGCGAGTGGAACAGCCGACGCTCGAAGCTCACGCCGTCCGACAGGCTGCTCTCGAAGGCGCGGTTCACGCTTTCCTTGGCCATCATCACGCTGGCACCGCCCAGGGTGCAGATCAGTTCGGCGGCGGCCAGCGCCTCCGTCAGCAACTGCCCGGCCGCCACCACACGCGACACCAGGCCGGCACGTTCGGCCTCGGCCGCGTCCATCATGCGGCCGGTCAGGATCATGTCCATCGCCTTGCTCTTGCCCACCGCGCGCGGCAGCCGCTGCGTGCCGCCGGCGCCAGGGATGA
>JANNGN010000749.1:0-7595 GCA_031403895.1 Rubrivivax sp.
GAAGGTCTATGCCGGTGAAACCCACCCGCACAGCGCTCAGCAGCCCAAGCCGCTTGAGTTTTGAGGACGCAGCAATGATCGGAACCTGGAACTACGGCACCGGCCGCCGCAAATCGAGCGTGGCGCGGGTCTTCATCAAAAAAGGCAGCGGCAAGATCCTCATCAATGGCAAGACCATCGATGAATATTTTGGCCGCCAGACTTCCATCATGATCGTGCGCCAGCCCCTGCTGCTGACGGCCAATGATGCGTCGTTTGACATCAAGATCAACGTCCACGGCGGCGGTGAATCGGGCCAGGCTGGTGCCGTGCGACACGGCATCACGCGGGCACTGATCGACTACGACGTGGCGCTCAAACCCGACTTGAGCCGCGCCGGCTTCGTGACGCGCGACGCGCGCGAAGTCGAACGCAAAAAAGTCGGCTTGCACGGCGCACGCCGCCGCAAGCAGTTCAGCAAGCGCTAAACCAGATTTCAAGGCCACCTGCGGGTGGCCTTGTGACTGGTTCACAGCCACGCGCAATGCGCTGGAAATTGCTGCGACGCAGGCTCTCGGTGAGTGCACCGAGGATGATCGTGCGCAGCCATCTGCCCTGGCCCTTGCGCTGGGCGGCGCTGGCGCTGGTGCTGGGTTTTTCGGCGGCGCTGGCGCTTTGGGCTTTCGAGTTCGGCAAGGACATTGCCGGGCTCGACCGCAACGACAAGGAAGAGCTGCTGAGCCTGCGCGCCGAGTTGACACAGTTGCGCCTTAACCACTCGCAGGCACGGCAGGTGGCCGATACGGCGGACAGTCTTCTGAAGACCGAACGTGCCGCGCTGGAACACATGTCGCTGCAGTTGCGCCAACTGGAAGCCGACAAGCAGGCGATGCAGGCTGACCTGGGGTTCTTTCAGCGCCTGTTGCCCACCACTGGCGACGGGCTGCAGCTGCGCGGCCTGCAAGCTGAAGCCAAGGCGCCTGGGCAGTTGCGCTACCAGATGCTGGTGGTGCAAAACGGCAAGGGCAACACCGAGTTCAAAGGCCGCTACGAACTCACCCTGAGCGGGCAGCTAGGAGGCAAAGCTTGGTCCCAGGCGCTGGCTGGTGGCCCGCAGGCCTTGCAGATTCGGCAAGTTACAAGGGTGGAAGGCATGATCGACCATCCTGCGGAGGCCGTGATAAAAAGCGTGCAAGTCAGGGTGATGGACTTACAAGGCGCCACCAAAGCGACACAAACCGTTCGGTTGTGATCAATGGGCGCCAGGAGACAAACATGATGTGGTTGGGCAAGAAAAAACCGCCGCCGATCCGCAGCCTGGTCGGCGAGGGCATGGTGGTGCATGGGCATGTGCGGTTCGCTGACGGCCTGCGCATCGATGGCCAGGTCATCGGGGATGTGAGCGCAGAAAGCGAAGGCCGTAGCATCCTCGTGATCAGCGACAATGCCCGCGTGCATGGCAAGGTAAGTGCCTCGCATGTGATCATCAACGGCGAAGTGCGTGGTCCGTTGCACTGTTCGGAGTTGCTGGAACTCCAGCCCAAGGCACGAGTTGTGGGCGACGTGCGCTACGAAACACTTGAAATGCACCCGGGCGCCATGGTCGAAGGTGAGCTGAAGCCCTTGAAAAATACCGAAAAGCCCGCATTGAAGCTTGCAGCGTCGAATGAAGTCTGAACTACGTCGCTTGTTTGACGCCCGATCTGTTTTCCGCCAGGAGCCGCCATGAACGCCGTTGCCAAAATTGAAGCATCCGTCGCCGACGACATGCCCCCGCCGCCGCTGATCTTCACCGACAGCGCTGCTGGCAAGGTCAAGGAGTTGGTCGAAGAAGAAGGCAACCCGGAACTCAAGCTGCGCGTCTTCGTTCAAGGCGGCGGCTGCTCGGGCTTCCAGTACGGCTTCACCTTCGATGAAGTCGTGAACGAAGACGACACGCAGATGGCGAAGAACGGTGTCACGCTGCTCATCGACGCCATGAGCCTGCAGTATCTGGCCGGTGCAGAGATCGACTACAAGGAAGATCTGCAGGGCGCGCAGTTCGTCATCAAGAACCCGAATGCCACGACCACCTGCGGTTGCGGCTCGTCGTTCTCGGCCTGACTTACTGAACTGAGCAGCCTGCCGGGTACAGCGCGCCCAGCACGCGCGGGCCCGTTGCACCGGTGACCGCCGGCAAGTTGCCGGCGCGGCGCGCCACAAAGGCGCTGGCCAGCCAGGCAAAGGCCAGCGCCTCCACCTGATCGGGCGGCACGCCTACTGCGGCGGTGCTGTGCATACCGACAGCCGCACCCAGCAAATCGCGAAGCCTCGACATCAGCAGCGTGTTGAATGCACCGCCGCCACACACCAGCAACTCCGTCGCTTCGCCGCCGTGCCGCTGCAAGGCCTGCACCACGGAACTGGCGGTCAATTCGGTCAGCGTGGCCATCATGTCTGCTGGCTCTGGCGCCGGATAGCGATCCAGCCACGCCGCGTCAAAGAGGTCGCGCCCGGTGCTCTTGGGCGGCAGCCGCGAGAAGTAGGGCTCACACAACATCGATTGCAGCAGCGCCGCGTCCACCCGACCCGACGCCGCCCAGCGTCCGCCTTCGTCGTAGGGCATGCCCCGGTGCCGCTGGCACCACAGGTCCATCAACAGATTGCCAGGACCGGTGTCGAAACCCAGCACCTCGCCGTCAGCGCGCAGCAGCGTCAGGTTGGCGATGCCGCCCAGGTTGAGCACTGCAATGTGCTGCCCTGGCCGTGCGAAACAGGCGGCGTGGAAGGCCGGCACCAGCGGCGCGCCTTGGCCGCCCGCCGCCACGTCGCGGCTGCGGAAATCGCAGACGACATCGATGCCGCTCAGCTCGGCCAGCAGCGCACCGTTGATCAGCTGCACGGTGTAGCCGTGGCCGTCGAATTCTTTCGGCCGGTGGCGCACGGTCTGGCCGTGGGCGCCGATGGCGGTGACGTCGGCAGGCCGCAGTCCCGCTGAAGCCAGCAGTCGCACAACGACATCGGCATACACGTCCGCCAGCGCGTTGGCGGCCAGCGCAGCACGGTGCAGTTCATCGCGGCCACTGCGGTTGAGTTGCAAGAGTTCGTCGCGCAGCGCGGGTGCGAAGACTTGGTGCGCGTGGACGCGCGACTGCAGGGTGGAATTGCCTTCAACCTGCGCCAGCACCCCGTCCACGCCGTCGAGCGAGGTGCCCGACATGAGCCCGATGAACCAGGCCATCGGCCGGCTGCCCTTTACTCGGCCTGTCCGCGTTGGCCCGCGAGCGTCTCGGCGACGTCGAGCTTGGCCTGCACCGTGCGCACAAGCTCGGCAAAGCGCAGGCGCGAGGCTGCATCCAGCGGTACGGTCTCGGACGCCTTGGCCACACGCAGGGGATCCTGGTGCTGGCCGGCGACACGAAATTCAAAGTGCAGGTGCGGCCCGGTTGACCAGCCCGTGCTGCCCACCGCGCCAATGCGCTGGCCTTGCTGGATGCTCTGGCCCTTCTTCACGTCCACGCGGCTCAGGTGCGCATACAGCGTGCTGCGTTCGCCGCCGTGTTTGACCTGCACGACATTGCCGTAACCGTTCTGCCAGCCGGCGAAGTCAACGCTGCCGTCGCCCACGCTGCGCACGGCCGTGCCGGTGGGCGCGCCGTAGTCCACGCCCAGGTGCCGGCGCCAGCTCTGCATGAGCGGATGAAAGCGCATCGCAAAGCCGGAGGTGATGCGCGAGAACTCCATCGGGCTGGCCAGGAAGACGCGGCGTTTGCTGCTGCCGTTGATGTCGAAATAAGCGCCGCGGCCGTCAGCGGGCGCAAACCACACCGCGTGGTGCGCGCGCCCGGCGTTGACGAATTCGGCGGCCAGCACGCGGCCCGCGCCTTCGTTCCAGACCACGGGTTCGCCGTCGGCAGTCAGCGTTTCATAGACCAGGCTGAAGGTGTCGCCCTTGCGCAGCTGGCGGTGGAAGTCAACGTCGGTCGAGAACATGTCGGCCAGCTGCGCCGCCACCGCGTCGGGCAGGCCGGCCTCGTCGGTGGCACCGAAGAGCGAATTGCGCACGGTGCCGCTGGCCAGGCGTGTCTGCGCCGCGTAAGGCACCGTGCGCGCCGTGGCACGCCAGCGGCCGTCTTCGGCACGCAGCACGGACAGGCGCGTGAAGTGGGTCGTGAGCTGCTCGGCCTGGTCGCTGGGGTAGCGGGCCACCAAATCCTGCAGGCTGCCGTCGGCAGTCGTGCGGGCCTGCACCATCTTGCCGCCGCGGCCAGCGAGCAACTGGCGCGCCGTGAAGTCGGTGCGCAGGAAGAGGGCCGCCGCCGGGTCGCGCACGTTCAGGCGCACGAGCAGCGATTCAGCGGTGTCGGTGGCGCGCGTGATCTCGTTGCGCGTGAGTGTGAAATCTTGCGCTGCCAGCGCGTCCAGTTGCGACTGCAATCCAACGGGCACCACGGCTTCGTTCACCAGGCGCTGCGGCAGGCGTGCCGCGTCGGGCACCATCGGCGCGATGGCGACGGCAGTGATGGCGGTGCCGCACAGCAGAGCCATGATGCTCAGCACAAGACCAGCGCGGTGGCGCCTGCCGAAGCGTTCGATGTCTGGTGCCAGGGGAATGGGAAGGAGATGCACGCGTCGGTGGGAAGTGACTGCAGCCGCCGCGCGCACAGGGCGCGCATCAGACTGTGGACCGCTGGCCGGGCTGCTGCCAAGACGCTGCGGTGCAGTCTGCAGCACCGGCTTCAGGACAACCCGTCCACTAGAATTCAGCGCTTGCTCAGCCGGGCTGGCCGGGTGCATAACCGCTGGCGAAAAAGAGTGCGCAGTATAACGAAGCTGCCTTTCAGAACCGCCCACAAACCCCCCCTGCGAATGCCGATATGTCCTTGCCACCCGTCGAGCCTGCCCTGAAGCCGCACCCCGTGACAGCAGGTGTGCGTGAGGCGCTGGCAGTGTCGCTGCGCGGCTGCGTTGAGTTGCTGCCCGAGGCCGAATGGCTGACGAAGCTCGCGCGCTCTGAAGCCACCGGCGTGCCGCTGCGCATCAAGCTCGGCCTGGACCCGACCGCACCTGACATCCATATCGGCCACACCGTGGTGCTGAACAAGATGCGCCAGCTGCAGGACCTGGGGCATACGGTGATATTCCTCATCGGCGACTTCACCGCGATGATCGGTGACCCTTCGGGCCGCAACGCCACGCGCCCACCGCTGTCGCGCGCGCAGATCGAAGCCAACGCACAGACCTACTACCGCCAGGCCAGCCTGGTGCTGGACCCGGCGAAAACCGAGATCCGCTACAACAGCGAATGGAGCGACCCGCTGGGCGCGCGCGGCCTGATCGAACTGGCCGCCAAGCACACGCTGGCGCGCATGCTCGAGCGCGACGACTTCACCAAGCGCTTCAAGGCCGGCAGCCCGATCAGCATCCACGAGCTGCTCTACCCGTTGATGCAGGGCTACGACTCAGTCGCGCTGAAGAGCGACCTTGAACTGGGCGGCACCGACCAGAAGTTCAACCTGCTGGTGGGCCGTGCGCTGCAAAGCGAATACGGCCAGGAGCCGCAGTGCATCCTGACGATGCCGCTGCTCGAAGGCCTGGACGGTGTGGACAAGATGTCCAAGAGCAAGGGCAACACCATCGGCATCACCGAAGACGCCAACACCATGTTTGCCAAGGTGCTGTCGATCAGCGACGTGATGATGTGGAAGTGGTTCACGCTGCTCAGCTTCAGGCCCGAAGCCGACATAACGCAGCTCAAGCGCGATGTCGATGCGGGCCGCAACCCGAAGGAAGCGAAGGTGCTGCTGGCGAAGGAGATCACTGCGCGCTTTCACAGCGTGGCGGCGGCAGATGCGGCGGAAGCCGACTTCCAGCATCGCGCTGCTGGCGGCGCGCCTGAAGAGATGCCCGCTGTCGCGATGTCAGGTGCGCCGCTGGCCATCGGCACCTTGCTCAAGCAGGCGGGCCTGGCGCCTTCCGCCAGCGAAGGCTTGCGCCTGGTGGAGCAGGGCGGTGTGCGCATCGACGGCACGGTGATCCGCGACAAGGCGCTGAAGGTGGCAGCCGGCACCTGCGTCGTCCAAGTGGGCAAGCGCAAGTTCGCGCGCGTCACGGTGGCGGCTTAGTAGTCACTTTCACAAATACGGTCACAAAATGAAATCGGTGGATTGCTTCGTCAGGCTGGGCGACCGCCCGCCGCCGCACTTTTTGTGCGGCAAGGGTGGGCAACGACGCCTGGCGGAGAAAGACGCGATTTCATGTGGCCGTATTTGTGAAAGTGACTACTTAGGCCAACCCGCGCGGCCATGAAGGTCAGCGCCTACCTGAAGCTGTCGATTGCGGTGGCGCTGGCCACCATCGTGCTCAAGACCGGTGCCTGGTGGGTCAGCGACAGCGTCAGCCTGCTGTCTGATGCGCTGGAGTCACTCGTCAACCTGGCCGGCGCGATGTTTGCGCTGGCCATGGTGACGATCGCCGCGCGGCCACCCGACGACGACCACCCCTACGGCCACCACAAGGCCGAATACTTTTCCAGCGGCTTTGAAGGCGTGCTGATTTTTGCCGCTGCGCTGGCCATCGTGTGGGCTGCGGTACACCGCTTGCTGGACCCGCAGCCGCTGCAGGCCGTCGGCTTGGGCATCGCCTTGTCAGTGCTCAGCTCGGCGATGAATTGGGCGCTGGCCTACAGCATGCTGCGCAAGGCGCGCGCGGTGCGCTCGATGGCGCTGGAAGCCGACGCGCGCCACCTCTACACCGACGTCTGGACGAGCGCTGGCGTGGTCATCGGCCTGCTTGCCGTGCAGGCCACTGGCTGGCTCTGGCTCGACCCGGTGGTGGCCATCGCAGTGGCACTGAACATCCTGCGCGAAGGGGCTTCTCTGGTGTGGCGCTCGGCGGGCGGCTTGATGGACGAGGCGCTGGAGCCCGATGTGCGGGCCCAAATCGACACCGTGCTGACCACCTTTGCGCAGCAGGCCCTTCGTTTCGACGACATCACCACACGTCGCGCCGGCCAGCGGCGTTTTGTTGACCTGCACATGCACGCCCCGGCTGACTGGACGCTGGGGCGCGCAGCGACTGTGCGCGCGAATGTTGAACGGGCTTTGATGAGCGCGGTGCCAGGCTTGCGCACCACCATCCAGCTACTGCCGCTGGACATGGAAGCGCGCTTCGACGACGCGAAGGACGTGCTCTGATCGCGCTCCTGCAGCGCGTGCTGCAAGCCCGCGTGGACGTGGGCGGCCAGACGGTTGGCGCCATCGCGCAGGGCCTGCTGGTGCTGGTCTGCGCTGAAATCGCCGACACCGAAGTGCAGGCTTCAAAGCTCGTGGACAAACTGCTCAAGCTGCGCATTTTCAGCGACCAGGCCGGCAAGATGAACCGCAGCGTGCAGGGCGTGGGCGGTGGGCTGTTGATCGTCTCGCAATTCACTCTGGCGGCTGACACCTCGGGCGGCAACCGGCCCAGCTTCACGGCTGCGGCGCCGCCCGATCAGGGGCGTGCGCTGTTTGATGCCGTGTTGCGCATGGCGCGTGAACGCCACGGCGCTGTGGCGGCCGGCGTCTTCGGCGCCGACATGCAGGTGCATCTGGTCAACGACGGGCCGGTGACGATCCCGATGACGGTGCGCTGAGCCA
>JANNGN010000750.1:0-4518 GCA_031403895.1 Rubrivivax sp.
GCTGGTGTGGGCGCTGATTGCGTCGCTGTACATCGGCAACGTCATGCTGCTGGTGCTGAACCTGCCGCTGGTGGGGCTGTGGGTGAAGCTGCTGAAGATTCCGCGGCCGCCGCTGTATGCCGGCATCCTGATCTTTGCCACCATTGGCGTTTATGGCATGCGGCAAAGCACCTTCGACCTCTTCCTGATGCTCGGCATCGGCCTCGTCGGTGTGGTGATGCGGCGCTTCGACTTTCCCACCGCGCCGATCATCGTCGGCATGATCCTGGGGCCACTGGCCGAAGCGCAGATGCGCAATGCGCTGTCGATCGGCGAAGGGCACTGGACGGTGTTCATCCAGCGTCCGATGTCGGCCGTGCTGCTGGCCATCATCGTCGCGGTGCTGCTGCTGCCGCAACTGATGAAGCTGCTCAAACGGCCGCGCACGGCAGCCTGAAGCGGCGCTGGCGAATCAGTCCAGCGCGCCCATCATCAACGCGCGTTCGCGTTGCGTGGCCAGCGCCGGCGCGTCGGCAACGGCACGCGTGTCCCAGCCGGCCAGGTGGCGTTCAGCCAGTGTCGTCAGTGCGCTGATCCACGCTGGCGCGTCGTTCAGGCAAGGCACGTAGCTGAAGCGTTGACCGCCGGCCGCGATAAAGGCGTCGCGCGCTTCCTGCGCGATCTCTTCCAAGGTTTCCAGGCAGTCGGCCACGAAACCGGGGCACATCACATCGACGCTCTTCACACCCGCCGCCCCCAGTTCCTGCAGCGTGGGTTCGGTGTAGGGCTCGAGCCACTTCGCCTTGCCGAAGCGGCTTTGGAAAGTGACGACGACTTCTTCCTTCGACAGGCCAAGCGCGGCACTCAGCAGCCGGGCTGTCTTGTGGCAATGGCAGTGGTACGGGTCGCCGAGCAGCAGGCTGCGCTCGGGAATGCCGTGGAAGCTGAGCACGAGCCTGTCACTGCGGCCGTGCATGGCCCAGTGCGCGCGCAGCTGCTGCGCCAGGGCGGCGATGTAGTTCGGGTCGTCGTGGTATTCATTGATGAAGCGCAGCTCGGGCATACGCCGCGCCTGCGTCGCCCATTGCAGCACCTTGTCAGTCACGCTGGCGGTGGTGGCCGCTGCGTACTGCGGGTACAGCGGCAGCACCAGCACGCGCGTCACGCCCTCGGTGCGCAGCGCGTCCAGCGTGTTGGGCAGTGAAGGGTTGCCGTAGCGCATGGCCGCGCGCACGGTGACGTGGTGGCCGGCGGCAGTCAGCGACGCGCCGAGTGCGCTTGCCTGGCGCTGCGTCCACACCGCCAGCGGCGAGCCTTCGGGCAACCAGACGCTGGCGTACTTGGCGGCAGAACGGGCCGGCCGCGTGCGCAGGATGATGCCGTGCAGGATCGGCCACCAGACTGCGCGCGGAATCTCCACCACCCGCGGGTCGCTCAGGAATTCGCGCAGGTAGCGGCGCAGTGCAGGCGCGGTGGGTGCGTCGGGCGTGCCCAGGTTGACCAGCAGCACGGCGGTGCGCGGGGGCTGGCCATGGTGGTAAGCGGGTTCGGGCCGGAAGCTCATCGAGCGAGCAAGCCGCCACTGCGCCGGTTGAGCTCGTTCAGCACTTGTTGAAGTTCAACCGGCTTCGTCCAGCAACCCGCAAAGCCGGCCTCGCGCGCGGGCTGCTCGACGAGCGGTGCTTCATCGGCCGTACACAGGAAGGCGGGCAAGTCGTGGTCGCCCAGGGCTTGACGGATGGCGGGCAGCAAGTCGTAGCCGCTGGTGTCTGGCAGGTGCAGGTCGATCACCAGCAGATCGGGACGCCAGCGCAGGGCAAGCTCCAGCGCTTCGGCACCGGTGCCTGCAGTGTCCACATCAACCCCGCGCGCGAAGCGACAGGTCTCAACGAACAACAGCGTGTTGATTCGGTCGTCGTCGATGTAAAGCACTTTCATCGTCAACGCAGTTCCAAGGGCACCTGGGGCTGCGTGTCGGCAAAGCGCAGCACGTCGAAGCTGACGCAGGCCGAACCCGGGTCTGTCGGCGTGCCGCCCAGGCCGACGGCGCCGCTGCCGTGCAACGTGCAACTGCCGCGGCGCAGGCTGACGATCTCGCCGTCGTTGAAGCGCACGTAGGTGCCGTTGTAGCTGAGGTCGGTGATCTGGAAGCTGCCGCTGTGCCAGTCCACACGCGCATGCGAGCGCGATACGCGCCCGTCATCGACGCAGAAGGTGGCCTGCGGGCTGCGGCCCAGCACGACGGGCGTTTGCTGGCTCGCAAAGACGCGGTGCAAGCCGGCCCACACCAGGCGCAGGCCGTCGGGTTCGGACACGGCGGCGACGTCGCCAAACTGCGTGGCGGCCATGTCCGACGAGGCGCCGCGCCGGCCTCCGAGTACATGCACCTGCACCGGCTCGGCACGGCCGCGCAGCACCAGTCGGTCCAGGCTGCGAAAGCGTGAGCGCAATTCGAGCGGCAGTCCTTGCAGCACTTCCATGGTGAGCAGCGTTTCGTTGTCGCCCGCATGGTCCAGCAGGCGGGCTGCGACGTTGACGGCGTCGCCGAAGCAGTCACCTGCCATCTCGACCACTTCGCCGCGCGCCAGGCCCACTTGCAAAACGCAGCGCGCGCAGGCCAGACGACGCACCGCGCTCGCTGCCGCGCGAGACCATGCCTTCGAGCACATCGTGCATCAACATGGCCGACTGCACCGCCTGCATGGGGTCGTCAAACACCGCCATCAGCCCGTCGCCCAGGGTCTTGACGACGTGGCCTTCGTAGCTGGTGACGGGGCCGCCGAGCGCGCTGACGCAATGCGTCACGACAGAGGTCGCCTCCGCGTTGCCGAGCGTTTCAAACAGCGCCGTGCTGCCGCGCAAGTCGGCGAACAGAACGGTGCGGTCGGAAATGCGGGTCATGGCGGGCGAAAGTGTAGCGCTGCCCTGGTGGTAACCCGAACGCTCAAAGGTTGTCGAGATAGGTGCGCAGCTTGTGACTGCGTCGCAGGCTGCTGAGCGCTCGCTGCGCGACCGCTGTGCCTTCGGCACCACGTCCTTGGCCAAACTGTTGCGCCTGCGGCTTCACAGGTTGTCCAAGTACGTGCGCAGCTTGTCTGACCGGCTCGGGTGCTTGAGCTTGCGGATCGCCTTGGCCTCGATCTGGCGGATGCGTTCGCGCGTCACGTCGAACTGCTTGCCCACTTCTTCCAGCGTGTGGTCGGTGCTCATCTCGATGCCGAAGCGCATGCGCAACACCTTGGCTTCGCGCGGGGTCAGGCTGTCGAGGATGTCCTTGACCACATCGCGCAGGCCGGCCTGCATCGCGGCATCGACGGTGCGACGTTGTTGGTGTCTTCGATGAAGTCACCCAGGTGGCTGTCGTCGTCGTCACCGATCGGCGTTTCCATCGAGATCGGCTCTTTGGCGATCTTCATGATCTTGCGGATCTTGTCTTCCGGGATCTCCATCTTCTCGGCCAGCGTCGGCGCGTCGGGCTCGTAGCCGAATTCCTGCAAGTGCTGGCGGCTGATGCGGTTCATCTTGTTGATGGTCTCGATCATGTGCACCGGGATGCGGATGGTTCGCGCTTGATCCGCGATCGATCGCGTGATCGCCTGGCGAATCCACCACGTCGCATAGGTTGAAAATTTGTAGCCACGGCGGTATTCGAACTTGTCCACCGCCTTCATCAAACCGATATTGCCTTCCTGGATCAGGTCGAGGAACTGCAGACCGCGGTTGGTGTACTTCTTGGCGATGGAAATCACCAGGCGCAGGTTGGCCTCGATCATTTCCTTCTTCGCGTCGCGGCTGGCCTTTTCGCCTTCGTTCATCTTCTTGTTGATGAGCTTCAGGTCTTCCAGCGGCACGACTGCGCGGCTTTGCAGGTCACTCAGCTTGGTCTGCAGTTCCTGCACGGCCGGCAGGTTGCGGGCGAGGATGGTGCTGTAGCCCTTGCCGGTGGCAATCTCCTTTTCAGCCCACTTCAGGTTCATGACGTTGGGCGGAAAGGTCTTGATGAAGTGCTCTTGCGGCATGCCGCACTTGTCCACCACGATCTTGCGGATCTCGCGTTCATAGCGCCGCACATCATCGACCTGGCTGCGCAGGATGTGGCACAGCCGTTCGATGGTCTTGACGGTGAAGCGGATCGTCATCAGGTCTTCGCTGATGGCGTGCTGTGCCTTGTTGTAGGGGCCGGACTTGTAGCCCTCTTTTTCGTAGGACTTGCGCATCTTGTCGAAGTGCGTGCGCAGGGTCTCGAACTTCACCAGCGCCAGCTTCTTCAGCTCTTCCAGCTTCTTCGTCAGCGCCTTGCTGCCGCCCTGGCCGTCGTCGTCGTCCTCTTCATCGAATTCGTCGAAGTCTTCTTCTGCCACGTAGTCGTCGGCTTCGTCGGCTTCGTCGCTGCTGATGAAGCCGTCGACGGCCTCCGAAATCTGCATCGTGCCGCCGGCGATCTTGTCGGCCATCGACAGGATCTCGGCGATCGTGGTCGGGCTGGCGCTGATGGCCAGCATCATCGCCTGCAGGCCGCCTTCGATGCGCTTGGCGATC
>JANNGN010000751.1:0-1697 GCA_031403895.1 Rubrivivax sp.
GCGGTGGAGCGTTGAGCGTCAACCCACCCAGGACCGCGAAGATCAGCGCCGCCACGCCGTGCTTGAGCGCCATCGACACCCTGCGTGCGATGGTGTCGCCCCGGTCAACGGCCGGCAGCTTGGCCCGCATCATGCCGAGCCTGGTGCCCACCACCACCACGGCCAGCAGTGATCCATGGCGCGCGGCCAGCGCCACGCTGGCGATCTGCGTCTTGTCGCCCCTCGCACCGAGCGCAACGACGCCGGTGGACAGCAGGAATGCCTGCATCGATCAAACGCTTGCTGGCTCTGCGCAGACAGCCCCGAGTCTCAGCGCCGCTACGATGCGGCCTTCCCAAGCGCACCCCAAGGCCCGCCCATGCCCGACCGCAAAGCCGCACTCATCATCGGCGCCGGTGACGCCACCGGCGGCGCCATCGCGCGCCGCTTTGCCCGCGAGGGCTACACCGCCTGCGTCACGCGGCGCAGTGCCGACAAGCTGGCCCCGCTGGTCGAGCGCATCCAGGCCGAAGGTGGGCAGGCGCGCGCCTTCGGCTCTGACGCGCGCGATGAAGCGGCGATGGCGCTGCTGGTGCAAACCATCGAAGCCGAGGTCGGGCCGATCGAGGTGGCGGTTTTCAACATCGGCGCCAACGTGCGCTTCAACGTCACCGACACCACCGAACGTGTCTATCGCAAGGTGTGGGAGATGGGCGCGCTGGCCGGCTTTCTGATGGGCCGCGATGTCGCCAAGGCCATGCTGCCGCGCGGCCGCGGCACGATCCTCTACACCGGCGCCACCGCCAGCCTGCGTGGCGGCGCCGGCTTTGCAGCGTTCGCAGGCGCCAAACACGCGCTGCGCGCGCTGGCACAGAGCATGTCGCGCGAACTGGGGCCGCAGGGCATTCACGTTGCGCATGTGGTGGTGGACGGCGCCATCGACACCGCCTTCATCGCGCAGAACTTCCCCGAGCGCTATGCCTTGAAAGAGCAGCAGGGCATCCTCAACCCCGATCACATCGCCGACAACTACTGGCACCTGCAACAGCAGCCGCGCAGCGCCTGGACGCACGAGCTGGACCTTCGGCCCTGGATGGAAACCTGGTGAAAGGCACTGTGTCATGAACACCAAGACAATCGAATTCTTCTTCGACTTCGGCAGCCCCACGAGCTACCTGGCGCACACGCAATTGCCACGCATCGCAGCCGAAGCAGGCGCGCAACTGATCTACCGGCCGATGCTGCTGGGGGGCGTATTCAAAGCGACAGGCAATGCCAGCCCGGTCAGCGTGCCGGCAAAAGGGCACTGGATGGGCCAGGACATTGCACGCTGGGCACAGCGCTACGGCGTGCCCTTTGTGTTCAACCCGCACTTCCCGATCAACACGCTGACGCTGATGCGCGGGGCCGTCGGAATGCAGCAACGCCATCCCGCGCTTTTCAAGAGTTATGTGGATGTGATCTTCAATGCGATGTGGGCGCAGCCGCGCGACATGGGGCAGCCCGCCGAAGTGGCCGCCGTGCTGGCGCCGCTTGGCTTGACGCCCGAAGTCTTCATGGCGCTGGTGGGCGACGCGGACGTCAAGGCTGCGCTCATCGCCGGCACCGAAGAGGCGGTGGCGCGCGGCGTGTTCGGCGCGCCGACGTGTTTTGTCGGCCAGGCGATGTTCTTCGGCCAGGACCGGCTGGACTTCGTGCGCGAAGCGCTGGCCGCGCAG
>JANNGN010000752.1:0-5597 GCA_031403895.1 Rubrivivax sp.
GTCTGCCGAGCCTGACACGGCATTCCGTATGATGCTGTCCGCCCCTGCTCCGCCGGCGGCTCCGGAAAGACACTCGCACAGCCCAGGTACAGCAGCACGACGATCGTGGCTCCAGATGAGCGTGGGATTCAGGATAAGGGCTTGTGCAAACCAGGGTGAACGCGGTCGCCTGGGTCATGTATCGGCGCGACGACATCCACCCAGCTCTGGCTGCACGGCGCCCAGGTGCCCGGGCAGTTTGAAGGCAGTGTGACGCTGGCCAGCGATGAGAAGCCGGAAGGCGACAAGATCAACATGAATGTGTGGGTGACCTCGCTGTGGCGTCAGGCAGCGGGTGTTTGTGTGATCTTGGCCGGCGTGTGCGTGAACTTGTTGGTTACCGTGTTCGTGCGCAACCGCATCAGCCGCAATCAGTTGTTGAGGCCCGCTGCAGTATTGAACAGCAGCTTGGATCGCCTGATCGAAGTGACCAAGCAGGTTAACCTGCCGTCGAACGTCGACAAGTCCCCAGTCTTCAACAAGATCTCCGACCAGCGCAAGGCGCTTGACTACACCGTGCTCGAAGACCAAGGGTTGCCTCCGGCGGCCGTGTCACCCTGGCCCGCGAGCGCTGATACTGTAGACAACTATCGACGCCACGTGCAAACGGTGAGCAACTGGGTCGGCGTGTTGGAGGTTGTTGTGCTCGACGGTCTGGTGGGCGTCGGCGACCGTTGGAGTCGTGCGTCTAACGCAGGGAAGGCCAAGGAGTTAAACGATGCACTCGACCAAATTCTGGTGCTGATAGCGTTCAGCGTTGCGCCTCCGCTAGATGCCGTGCGCAAGAGTGTGAGCGAGGCTCTCGACAAGTTAGACAAGCTGTTGTTGACGAACGAGGCCCTACTAGAAGGCGATCACGAGCAACGCATCCGCCCTACACGGAAAAGTGCCGAAGAGTTGCGCGTCGAGACCGCGATTCTCAGCCACGTCGGCTGGCTGTTCCTGATCGTCGCGACAACCTTGGCAGGCGCCTATGTGCTCGTCTTTTCCACGAGCGCCGCGGGCTTCGGTACACCCCTGGACTATCTACTGTGCCTTGCCTGGGGCATCGGCCTGCCTGCTGCCGGCCAACTTACACAGGCCACCACTAGCACAGTCGCGAGCAACTTCGGTATCGTCAAGGTATAGGGGGCGTCGACCTTGACCGCACCACAACCGCTACGTGCGGAAAAGCGCTTCGCGCATCCTTTGCACTATTTCGCTGCTACCAAAGGCAAGCGCAAGTGGCGCAAGCAGAATCGTGATGGCCCGAACGCCAAACTTCGGGGCCAAGTATTGCCGCCGGCTGCGCGGTGGACTGTGCACCCCGTAGTGACCGGTCCGAGGCTTTGGCCATCGCCGTCGCCCGCGTACTTCGCAGGCACATCCCACTTGGGCTCCTTGGAACAACCCGAGACGTGTTGCTCCGGCAACACGCTCCCGGGTCGCGCGAAATTTCGGACACGAGTCGGACACGGAGCCCCACAAAGAAAAAAAGGTTAGCGACTTGCATCGCTAACCTGTTGATTTTTATGGCTCCCCGACCTGGGCTCGAACCAGGGACCTACGGATTAACAGTCCGGCGCTCTACCAACTGAGCTATCGGGGAATACAGCCTATGAGTGTATATCGCAAACGGAGGCGCCTAAACCGCCGCCTGCAGTGAGACGCGCCAGGTGCGCGCGGCCAGTGGGTACAAGTACGCGTGGCTGAACTGGTAGGGCGACTCCTTCCAGGCACGGCGGTTGGTGGCGTTGTCCAGTCCCACGCGCCACTTCAGGGTGGCGCCTGCGAGCTTCTGTTGCCAGCTTGCGCCCAGATCCAGCCGGGCCCAGCCGGGGATGCGCGCGCTTTCGTCGTAGGGCAGCACGACGCGGTTGCTCTCGGCCGCCAGGCCGGCTTGCAGTGCCAGGCCTGCCAGCGCCGCAGGCCGGTACTCGGTGCTCAGGCGCAGCGTCGCCGCCGGCACGTTGGTAGGGCGATTGCCATTGATGCCGGTCTGCTGCGAGCCCTGCCGTTCAGCGTCCAGCAGCATCGCGCTGGCGTGCAAGCTCCAATCCGCAAACTGTTGCGTGAAGGACGCCTCGATGCCGCGGTGCCGGGCGCTGCCATCAATGACTCGTTCGCAGGTGCGGGCGCCGCCGCAAACGCCGATGTCGGCCGTCTGGCCGCGGTCGATGTCGAAAAGCGTGAGCGCGGCTTCGACCTGCTTGCTGCCGTGTTTGAGGCCGATCTCGATTTGCCGACTCTGCAGGGCCAGCGAGGCGTTGGCGTTGGTGTAGCGGACCCGATTGGGCGCCACGTCGGTCTCCAGCCCGCGGCCCCAGCTGCCGTACAGCATCGTCCTGGGCGTCAACTGCACGGCCAGTCCGAGCCAGGGTGTGGTGGCGCTGCGGTCGTAGTCGGTGGGACGCAGGCTGCCGCTGCTGTCTGCGCTGGTGCGCACGCTGCTGCGGTCCATCTGTGTGTGGCGCAGACCGGCCCACAGTTGCCAGTCTTGCCCAAGTTGCAGCGCGTCGCGGGCAAACCATTCGGTGCTGCGTTCGTCGCGGTTGGTGTTGGCGTCGGGGAAGCCGGGTGCGGGCGGGGTCTGCAGGCTGCCGTCGATGCGGCCGGTGCCGGCGATGTCGAAGATCTGGTCCTGGAAGGTGGCGCGGTAACGCGACTTGAGCACACCGGCTTCGACTTGGTGCGTGACCGGGCCGGTGCGCAGTTCACCGGCCAGCGACAGCTGCAGCGCCGCGCTGTTGCGCCGTTCCTTGTCGCTGATGTACTGCCAGTAGGTGAAGCTGCCATCGGGCGCGAAGCGGTCACACCACTGGGGGCAGTTGTAGGTGGTGGCGTCATAGACGCCGTACGGGAAGGCGGTGCGGTCGTCGCTGCGCAGGCGCTGCTGCATGGCGTGCGCGGTGAAGCGCCAGTCGGCACTCAGGCGCTGTTGCCAACGCAGTGACACGGTGTCGCCATCGAGCACGACGTTTTGGCGCCAGGACTGGTCATTCAGATTCAGGCGCGGGTCGATGCCGCTGGCGGACGGCACCAGGTTGCCTAGCATGCTGAAGCCGGCCACGCTGGGCTGACTCTGTCGGCTGGATTCCACCTCGGCTTGCAGCAGCGTGTCGGCTGTCAATTTCCAGTCCACGGCAATCGCCAGCAGTGATCGATCGCCCCGTGTATTTTTGACGTTAGGGTCCAGCCGTTCGTAGGCGGCGTTCAGTCGCACGCCGACGTTGGCATCGATGCCAAAGCGCTGGCTGATGTCCACGGCAGCAAGAGCCGAGCCTTTCTCGCGCACTTCCAGGCGCACCGTGCGCTGGTCACCATTGGGGCGCTTGACAACCAGGTTCAGCAAACCGCCCGGCGCACTGGTGCCCGCCTGGATGCCGCTGGTGCCCTTGAGCAGTTCAAGCCGGTCCTTGTTGTCCAGCGCTATCGCGGTTTCCGTGTTGATGGGCAGCCCGTCGCGTCGATAGTTGAAGCGGTTGTCGAGCGTGAAACCGCGCACGCTCAAGTTCGACCAGTAGCCTTCGGCGTTGTAGGCGTCGCTGACGCTGGCGTCCAGGCGCGTGAGGCCACTGAACTGGGTGATGCCCTGGTCGGCCAGCAGGCCTTGGCCATAGACGCTGGCTTGCAGCGGCGCTCGCGCCAATGGCGTGTCGCCAAAGCCCGCCACGCCAACCGTGGTGCTGCTGCGGCCGGTGATGACGATGCTGTCGGTGGTGGTGGTTGGCGGTGCAGGCTGAGCAGCCAAGGGCGGGCAACAAACCATGGCGGAGGCCAGGGCGATGCCCACAGAGGTGAATGATGTGAATGCCATCCTGAGCTTTCAGTTGATGGCAGGTCGGCATGTCAGGCCCGGGCCCATGGCGGGCACCCAGCTGGAGACGGCTTCCCTGCGCGAGGATTACCTCAATCAGGTTCAAAGGGACTTTCTCAGTCGGCACTGCCTTGCGGCAAACGCCAACACCCCTAGCGAAGTGGCCCGCTGAAGGTCGCGGGCCAACATGGATTATCAATCAGCCTGCGCACGCACTGACGCGCCCACAACAAAAACAGCCCGCAATGTGCGGGCTGAGCGGACTGTTGTGAGGTGGCTGCTTTCAGTCGAACACCGGCGACGCCACGCCCAGCACTTTGTGCAGCTTGGTGCTGGTGGTGGTGTACTGCAGCCGGATCTGCTTGTCGGGAAAGACGATGGGCGCGGCACCAAAGGCGGCCAGCGCAGCTTCATGAAAGCCCGACAGGATGAGCTTCTTCTTGCCGGGATAGATATTGATGTCGCCGACTGCAAAGATGCCGGGCACATTCGTCTGGAATTTTTCGGTGTCAACGACGACCTGCCTGCGCTCAAGCCCCAGGCCCCATTCGGCGATGGGGCCGAGCCTGGGGCTCAGGCCAAAGAACACCAGCAGCGCGTCCAGCGGCAGCACGCTTTTCACGCCGTCGGCAGCGGTGAGCGTCACGCTCGTCAAGCGGCCGGCGGATTCTTCAAAGCCGGTCACCTGGCCCACCACGAACCGCATCTCGTTGGCCTCGCAAAGCGCCTTCATCCTGGCCACATTGGCAGGTGCCGCACGGAAGCCGTCGCGCCGATGCACGAGGGTCACGCTCCCGGCCTTGTGCGGGCCGTCCTTGACGAAGTTCAGGGCCCAGTCGAGGGCGGAATCGCCACCGCCCACGATGAAGAGCTTCTTGCCCGCAAACGGTGCCGGGCTGGGCACGCTGTAGAAGAGCTGCGTGCCGTTGAACTTCTCCAGCCCGTCAACCTTCAAGGTGCGCGGCTGGAACGAACCCACGCCGCCAGCGATGAAAATCGTCTTCGTCAGGAACTGCGTGCCCTTCGACGTTTCAACGAAAAAGCGCCCATCGTCCTGCTGGCGCACCACCTGCACCTGCTGCCCCAGGTGGAAGGTGGCGCCGAAGGGTTCTATTTGCTCGAGCAGCCGATCGGTGAGTTCCTTGCCGGTGCATACCGGCAGCGCGGGAATGTCGTAGATCGGCTTGTCGGGGTAGAGCTCGATGCACTGGCCGCCGGGGTAAGCCAGCGAGTCGATGACGTGGGCTTTGATCTCCAGCAGGCCGAGCTCGAAGACCTGGAACAGGCCCACCGGGCCGGCGCCGACGATGACGGCGTCGGCCTCGATCGGGACGCCCTGCAGACGGGCCGTGTCGGCTATGTCCGCCGCAGCGGGGTCGAGGTGCAGATTCATGCGGTCGTCTAGTTGCGTACGCCGCTTCAGCGCACCAGTTGGTCGATCTTGCCCAGCTTGTCTTTCCACTCGTCGGCGTCGGGTGGCGGCGCCTTGCGCTTGGTGATGCTGGGGAACTTGCGCGACAGGTCGGCGTTGATCTTGATGAACTGCAGCTGCTCGGTGGGCACGTCTTCTTCGGGCAGGATGGCGTTCACCGGGCATTCGGGGATGCACACCGCGCAGTCGATGCATTCATCGGGGTCGATGAACAGCATGTTCGGCCCTTCGCGAAAACAGTCAACGGGGCAGACATCGACGCAGTCGGTGTACTTGCAGCGAATGCAGGATTCGAGGACGACGTGGGTCATGAACAGGCTCGGTTGAAAG
>JANNGN010000753.1:0-1896 GCA_031403895.1 Rubrivivax sp.
CTGCCTGAACACATGGCCGCGCTGAAGGCGCACGGCATCGGCACCATCGACCTGTTGATCGTCAACCTCTACCCCTTCGCCAAGGCCACCGCGCGCGCTGATTGCACGCTGGAAGACGCCATCGAGAACATCGACATCGGCGGCCCCGCCATGCTGCGCGCGGCGGCCAAGAACTGGGCCGACGTGGCGGTGGTGATCGAGCCCGCCGACTACGCCCGCGTGCTGGAAGAACTGCGCGCCGGCAGCGTGCAGCGAAACACCAAGTTCATGCTCGCGCAGAAGGTGTTTGCGCACACTGCCGCCTACGACGGCATGATCAGCAACTATCTGAGCGCGTTGCAACCCGGCGCTGAAGACGCCGTGGACACGGTGCCGGTGCGTGAGCCCTATCCGGCCGTCTACACGCTGCAACTCAGCAAGACGCAGGACATGCGCTACGGCGAAAATCCGCATCAAAGCGCGGCCTTCTACCGCGATGCGCAGCCGGCAGCCGGCACGCTGGCCGGCTGGCGCCAGATCCAGGGCAAGGCGCTGAGCTACAACAACATCGCCGACGCCGACGCGGCCTGGGAATGCGTGAAGAGCTTCGATGCGCCGGCCTGCGTCATCGTCAAGCACGCCAACCCCTGCGGCGTGGCGGTGGGTGCCGATCTTGTCGAAGCCTATGGCAAGGCCTGGAAGACCGACCCCGTGTCGGCCTATGGCGGCATCCTGGCCTTCAACCGCACGCTGGACGAAGCCACGGCGCGGCAGATCGGTGACAACAAGCAGTTCGTCGAAGTGCTGATCGCGCCGGCTTACACGCCGGGCGCCTTGGCGGTGCTGGCGCCCAAGCAGAACCTGCGCGCGCTGGAGGTGCCGCTGGGTGCGGACGCCAACGCGCTGGACTTCAAGCGCGAGCATCATCAGGATGCGCTTGACTACAAGCGCATCGGGGGCGGCATGCTGCTGCAGACACCCGACCTCAAAAACGTCGGCCGCAGCGAACTGCGCGTGGTGACCAGGCTTGCGCCCACCGAGGCGCAGATGGACGACCTGCTGTTCGCCTGGAAGGTGGCCAAGTTCGTCAAGAGCAATGCCATCGTCTTCTGCGCCGGCGGCATGACGCTGGGCGTGGGCGCGGGCCAGATGAGCCGGGTGGACAGCGCCCGCATCGCACGCATCAAGGCCGGCAACGCGGGCCTGTCACTGACCGGCAGCGCAGTGGCCAGCGACGCCTTCTTCCCCTTCCGCGACGGGCTGGACGTGGTCATCGACGAAGGTGCCGCCAGCGTCATCCAGCCTGGCGGCAGCATGCGCGACGACGAGGTGATTGCGGCGGCGGATGAGCGTGGGATCACGATGGTGTTCACGGGGACGCGGCACTTTCGGCATTGAGGATTGGCGTGTTTCCGCAGGTTGAGTCCTGCGCGGCAAAGGCGGGCCCGGGCAGGCTTGAGCGCTTCGCTGTGGCGGCCTTCGCTGCGCTACGGCTCCCTTGCGGTACTCAGTCTCAAGTCGCACCGCAGAACTCACTTCGCTCCCTTCGGTCGGCTTCGTTCAAACAAGCTGCGGTGAGTCAGAGGTTGATGCGCTTCGCGCCGACTTGAGACTTCCGTTCCTCAGCGCCACAGAGGCGCGCTCAATCCTGCCCGGTCCCGCCTTTGCTGCAACCGCGGTGGCGTGTTTAGGAAAGCCACCGCTACTGCACCAGCCGTGGCGGTTTTCGAGATCACCGCCGCTGCTGGATGAGCGGCGGGCGGTGCCCGGCAGGGGCCCACTCTGTGGCGGCGAGCAGCGCAGGCCTTGAGTCGGCGCGCAAAGCGCGCTTCAAAAACTGACTCACCGCAGTTTGTTTGAACGAAGTGAGCGCAGCGAGCGAAGTGAGTTCTGCGGTGCGACTCAAGGCCGAGCACC
>JANNGN010000754.1:0-1505 GCA_031403895.1 Rubrivivax sp.
CCTTGCGCGCAACGGCAGTCGCCATTGCAAAGGGTGCAGCAGCCAGTCGAAATGTGTCAGCGCATGTTGAACGTCAGGCTGCCAGGCACCGTGGCCAGCCCAGCGCGCGGCGGCTGCGCCAAGTGCCAGCGTGGACGGATATTCCGGCAGGCTCCACAGGCCCGCCCAGACGCCCGTTGCGGGGCGCTTGACGAGAAAGACACGCTCGCCCTGCTGCAGCCATAACAAAGCGTTTTCACGGTGCGTTCGCTTCAGGCGGCGCGACTTGACCGGGTAGCGCTCGGGTTCGCCGCTGGTGTGTGCCGCGCAAAGTGTGGCCACGGGGCAGCGCTCGCAGGCCGGGCGCCGGTTGGTGCAGAGCGTCGCGCCCAGGTCCATCAAGCCCTGCGTGTAGATGTCCACATCGCGCTGCGGCAAAAGCGCCTCGGCCGCTGCCCAGAGCTTTGCCACCGCGGGCGCTGTGGCCAGGTCGTGCGCAAAGCCGATCGAGCGGCTGAGCACGCGCTTGACGTTGCCGTCGAGGATGGCCACGCGCTCGCCAAACGAAAACGCTGCGATCGCCGCCGCAGTCGATCGGCCGATACCCGGCAGCAGCGCCAGCGCCTGGCTCGTGCGCGGAAACTCACCCCCATGGTCTGCCACCACGGCCTGCGCACAGCGGTGCAGGTTGCGCGCGCGGCTGTAGTAACCCAGGCCGCTCCAGAGTGCGAAGACATCGTCCAGCGGCGCTGCGGCGAGATCGGCCACCGAAGGAAAGCGCTGCAGGAAGCGGGCGTAGTAATCCAGCACGGTGCTGACCTGCGTCTGCTGCAACATCACTTCCGACAGCCACACGCGGTAGGGGTCGCGCGTGCCTTGCCAGGGCAGGCCGTGGCGGCCGTGTTGGCGCTGCCAGCGAATGACGAGGCTGGCGAAATGATCGAGACGGACCAGACCTTTGAGCGCCGCAGCCGCAGCCGCAGCCCGCGTCAAGCCGCGTCCTGCCGCGGCGCCGCTTCGTCCAGCGACAGCCGCGTCACTGTCGGTTCGTGGCCCAGCCGCCTGGCGCTGGCCACGGCCTCGTCGGCCACCGCATTCAGGCGCGCCAGCATCGCAGCCAGGTGCTCGTCCTGGGTCTGCACTTCGGCGATTCGCTGCTCCAGTTCACCTGAAGCGGCCTGCACCCGCTGCAGCGCTTCACGGCGGCGCGTGTAGCCGCGGCGGCGTTCGCGCAGTTGCACTTCAACCTGGCCTTGTGCGGCCTTGCTCCAGAGTTCGATCTCGCCCGCCGCGTTTTCGAACACCACGCGCAACTTGCTCAGCAGCATGCGCCGGAACTGCTCTGCAAAACCCGGCATCGCCATGCGCAGCGCCTGGCCCAGGCCCAGGTAACGGCCGTAGTTGTGCTCGATGCGGTCGATCTCGTCGCTGAAAGGGGTCAGCGGCGGCAAGGGCACGAGCGCAAAAGCAAAACCGAAATCGGTGTTGAGCTGGCGAAAGCTGCCCTCAAGCATCTGGCGCATCTC
>JANNGN010000755.1:0-3667 GCA_031403895.1 Rubrivivax sp.
ACGGCAGGGTGGATGCGCGATTCATCAAGGATGGGACGCGGCATGGTGTCTCAAGCCGACTTCTTGGCGGCCGGTTTGAACAGGGCCTGGCAGGCGGCACGCTGGCCGTCGGTGGCGTCAGTGGCGTGGGTCTTGGCGCAAACCACGTCCAGTTGCGCTTGCAGGCGGGCGAGGCTGGCTGCTCGTTTGCCGTCCGCGTTCCAGCCGCCGAGCTTGGTGCCCACCCGCTGCAGACTGCGCACACTGCGTCCTTCAAAGGCAGCGCGGTCGCGACCGGCTTCGGCCAGCAGTTTCGCCGCCGTCTTTTCAATGCGCGCCGAATCCTGCGGCGCCAGGTCCACCAGCGCTGAGAGGTAGCGCGAGCCCCACTCCAGCCGCGTCGCCGGACCTTCGCTTTTGTCGTAGGCCAGGCCATACCAGCGCAGTGCTTGATCCTTGTGGCCCAGCTTGCGCGCGTTGCCGCCAAGCTGGCTCATCAGGTAGTAGGGCGAGTGGCTCTTGCTCAAGTTGGCCTTGAGCAGGGCGTCGCTCTCGGCCCACAGACCGGCGCGGCCAAGCAGGGCAGCAGCGTGCGTGATGACGGCCTGGCGTTCGTAGCCATCGGTGATTTCGCGGTCGGCGCGTGCCACCTGGTCGCGCACGTCCTTCAACAGAAGATCGGGCAAGGTGACCTGCACGGCGTCCTTCGGGCCGTTCAGGCGCGCCAGCAGCACGCGGGCGTAGAGCGCGCCCATGCGGTCGCCGCGCGACAACGTGGCGTCGGCCTGCAGTCGCGTCAGCGCCGAGTCAAAGGCAGCCAGCAGCTGCCCGCGGCCCGAGCTCGTGCCCGGCCCGTCCTCGGGCTCCAGCGTGCGCACGATGTCGTCGGCACCGTTGCTCAGCACGTCCATGTGCAGGCGTGACTGCAACGGGTCGGCCAGCACATTGAGCACCCGCGCGCGCAGACCGTCGTCGGCCTTCACGCCCTTGCCGTCGTCGCTGGCAGCCAGGGCCTGCAGCCACAGTCGGGTCGTGGTCTCGGTATCGGCTGCCGGGCTGGCCAGCGCCAGGCGCACGAGCGTGGCCGGCACCTCGGCCCTGGGCACCAGCTGCTGCTCGTCGGTGCCCCAGGAGTAGAAGGCCAGCATCTTCCAGTCACCTGCCGGCTGCGGCCTGCCCGCCAAGGCGTCGTCAAGCACCGCCTTGACTGGCCGGCCGCCAGACAGACCGCTTTGCAACACGGCCATGACCTGCGGCGCGTCGGCCTCCCCGGGCAGGCGCATGATCTCCTGGCCCTGCGGCGTGAACAGCACGACGGTTGGGTAGCCGCTGACCTTGAAACGGGTGCCCAGCTTTTGTGCGCCCGGCCGGTCGCCATCCACATGCACGGCGACGAAGGACCGCGACAGTGCGGCAAAGTCCTGCCGATTGAAAAGCGTGGCCTTCAGATGGTTGCAGGGCGGGCACCAGGTGGCGCCCCAGTACATCAATACCGGCTTCTTCTCGGCCTTGGCCCGGGTGAAGGCGCGGTCAATGTCGGCGTCTGTCGCCACCGCTTGCCAGGCGACGTTGGTGGACGGCAAGCCCGGCGCGGCTGCGGTCGCCGCGCCCATCAGTGCCAGCGTGAGGCCTGTTGCGGCAAGAGTGGCGGCAAGGCTGCTAGCAAGGGTCAGTTTCACGGTGCTGAACTCCGGAAGAGGGGTTGCGTCCGGGCCAGGCGTGTGACCACGCGGGCGGGCCGGAATTGTGGCTGGATTGTGAACCGGGCTCTGCGCTCTGGCCGCGCTGGCTTTCATCGCGATGGCCCAGGCGGCCACGGCCGCACAGCGGACACCCGACAACTCCCCATTTGCCGGGTCGGTCACGCTATTTCCGCACGGCCCCGGCTGCGGCCCGCCTGCAGTCGGGCCGCCGCGAGACGAAATCTCCTAGCATGCTGAATGACTGTGCCTGCCCGCCGCCCAATGAATTTCGCCCCCGCCATTGCCCTGCTCCGACCCCTGGTGGCGGCACTGCTCGCGGCCAGTGTCTGCGTCGCACTGGCGGCCGATCCGAGGGCCTCCCAGTACTACGAAGACGCACTGATGCGCTTTGAAAAGAAGGACGTCAAGGGCGCCATCGTTCAACTGAAAAACGCCATCAAGATCGACCGCAAGATGCTGCCGGTGCACGTGCTGCTCGGTCGAGCGCTGCTGGCCAACGGCGAGGCGAATGCGGCGGAGGCAGCCATTGATGAGGCGTTGAAGTTGGGCGTCAACCCGGCCGAGGTGATCCTGCCGCTGGCCGAAGCCGTGGCCGCCCAGGGCAAGCCCGACCTGCTCCTCTCACAGCCCCGCTTCGCCCACAGCGGGCTGCCCGTCGAGTTGAAGTCGAAGTTGCTGCTGCTCAAGGCTGCGGCTGCGAGCGATGTCGGTTCTGCGCGCGACGCGCTCAAGCTGCTTGAAGAAGCACGCGCCCTCAACATCAACAGCGCCGAAAGCTGGGCCGCCGAGGTGCCAATCCGCGTCCGCGCCCGCATGCTGACCGAGGCCAAGGCGGCAGCAGACAAGGCGGTGGCACTGGACCCGAAGTCACCCAAGGCGGCATACCAGCAGGCCACGGTGGCCCATGTCACGGGTGACCTGAAAACCGCAGTCAGCCTGTACACGCGCACGCTCGGACTCAAGCCGGACCATGTTGACGCGCTGGTGGCGCGCGCCGGCCTGTACATCGACCTGAACCTGATCGATGAAGCCACTGCCGACGTGAAAGCCGCCCGCACGGCGGACCCGGAAGACCCCCGGTCTGCCTACTTGAGCGCACTCCTGGCTGAGCGCGCCGGCCAGCCCGCGGAGGCCCGCAAAGCGCTGAACGAGGTCGCCAACCGGCTCGACCCTTACCCGATCGAATACCTGCGCTACCGGCCTCAGGTGCTGATGCTGGGCGGCATGTCGCACTTCGCGCTGGATCAATACGAAAAGGCCAAGCCCTACCTTGAAATGGTCGTCCGGCAAGACGCCCACAGCCCTGTGTCCAAGCTGCTGGCTCGGGTTTACCTGCGAGAAAAGCGCGTTGACAAAGCGGTCGAGGCCTTGGAGTCCTACCTGCGCGCGCACCCCGAAGACCGACAGGCTGCACTGTTGCTGGCTTCGTCGCAGATGGCCATGGGCCGCCATGCCCGCGCGGCGCAGCTCATGGAAGAGTCCTTGAAGCGCGGCGACAACCCTGCCGCCCGCGCCCTGCTGGGGATGAGCCTCGTGGGCGCCGGCAAATTCGAGCCTGGCGCCGCCGAACTGGAAGCCACCCTCAAGCAGGACCCGAACCAGATCCAGGCCGGTGTCTCGCTGGTGAGCCTGTACGTCGCCAGTGGCCAGGCAACCAAGGCCGTAGTAGTGGCGGACGGACTGGCAAAGCGGCAGCCCAAGAATGCCGGCCTGCAGAGCCTGCTCGGCTCGGCGCTGGCTGCCAAGGGCGACGTGGTGGCCGCCCGCTCGGCCTTCGAACAGGCGCTGAAGTTGGACCCCAAGTTCATCGAGCCGCTACTCAACCTGGCCCGCCTGGACATCGACCAGAAGGCGTTCGCATCCGCGCAGTCGCGCTTGAACGCCATCCTGAGCAAAGACGAAAAGCACATCGACGCATCGATGGAAATCGCGCGCATGTTCAGCGCCATGGGGCGGCCCGACGAATCCTTGAAGTGGTTGCAGCG
>JANNGN010000756.1:0-3822 GCA_031403895.1 Rubrivivax sp.
GCGGGATATCGAGCGCCTGGCAGGTGCAGTTCCCGCCGCTGCAAGCGCACGACGGCGGCTGGCTCGACGTGGGCGACGGCCACCAGGTGCACTGGACATGCAGCGGCCACCCGGGCGCGCCAGCGCTGCTGTTCGTGCATGGCGGGCCCGGCGCCGGCTGCACGCCCGACGACAGGCGCTGGTTCGACCCGCAGCGCTGGCGCATCGTGCTGCTGGACCAGCGCGGCGCGGGGCAATCGCGCGCCGCCGATCTGCTGCACGCCAACGACACGCCCCACCTGCTGGCCGACATGGAAGCGCTGCGCCTGCACCTGGGCATCGGGCGCTGGGCGCTGTTCGGCGGCTCCTGGGGCGCGACGCTGGCGCTGGCGTACACGCAACAGCAGCCGCAGCGGGTGAGCGCACTCGTGCTGCGCGCTGTCTTCACCGCCACGCGCGCTGAAGCGTGCTGGCTCTACGGTACACGCGGCGCCGCCACGCGCCACCCCGCCGCCTGGCAGCGGCTGTGTACAGCGGCCGGTGTGCGGCCCGGCGCGACCTTGCTGCAAGCCATGCACGCCCGGCTGCAATCAGACGACGCCGATGCGGTTGCTGCGGCCCACGCCTGGCGGCAGTGGGAGCACGACCTGATGGACGCCGAGACCACCGGCCCCGCCGCGCCGCGCACCTCACTGGCCGACAGCAGCGCGCTGGCGCAGGCACGCATTGGCGTGTACTTCGCGCGGCACGGCTGGTTCCTGGCAGAAGGCGAGTTGCTGGCGCGGGCCGATGCACTGCGCGGCGTGCCGGGCTTCATCGTGCAGGGCGCGCGCGACCTCGTCACGCCTGCGGCCACGGCGCGCGCATTGCGCGCGGCCTGGCCGGCTGCGCAACTTGTCTGCGTGCCGGCTGCCGGCCATGCATCCACCCAGCCGGCGATGGCGCGTGCGCTTGTGAACGCCACTGAATCCTTCGCCACCATCGCCACCATCGCCACCATCGCATCAGCCACGGCCTTCACGCACCGGCCACCTACCTGCCAACCTGAGGAAACACACGATGCCTGACGCCACCCACCCGGGCGCGCCGCCACGCCGCGGCTTCCTCAAGCAGGCCGCCGCCCTTGCGGGGGCCGCAGGTGCTGCGGGCGCCGCTGTCAACGCCGCCGCACAGCCTGCCGCGTCTGCACCCGCTGCACCCGCTGCGTCGTCTGCCCCTGCTGCCGCCACCCCGGCCAGCGAACGCCTGATCGAACGCCCGGGCTCCGACTTCATGATCGACGTCATCCGCACGCTCGAGCTCGACTACATCAGCACCAACCCCGGCAGCAGTTTTCGCAGCCTGCATGAAAGCCTGGTGAACTACGGCGGCAACAAAAAGCCCGAGCTGCTGACCTGTCTGCACGAAGAGTCGGCGGTGGCGATGGCGCACGGCTACGCCAAGGCCGCCGGCAAACCAATGGGCGTGTTTCTGCACGGCACGGTAGGCCTGCAGCACGCGGCGATGGCGATCTACAACGCCTGGTGCGACCGCGTGCCGGTGATCATGTTTGCCGGCAACGGCATCGACGCCAACAAGCGCCGCCCGGGCACCGAATGGAACCACTCGGTGCAGGACGCCGCCGCGATGGTGCGCGACTACATCAAGTGGGACGACGCACCGGGCTCGCTGCAGCACTTTGCAGAGAGCACCGTGCGCGCCTGGAAGATCGCCACCACGCCACCGATGGAGCCGGTGCTGGTGATGGCCGACATCGAGCTGCAGGAAGACGCCATCCACGACACCGATCTGAAGATTCCCAAGCGCGCGCGCAGCATCCCGCCGATGGGCGACAGCGCCGCGCTGGCCGAGGCCGCGCGCTGGCTGGTGGAGGCCAGGTTCCCGGTCATCGTGGCCGACCGCATGGCGCGCAACCAGGCCGGCGTCGATGCGCTGGTGGCTCTTGCTGAAGCACTCGGCGCGCCGGTGGTGGACATGGGTGGGCGCATGAACTTCCCCAACCAGCACCCGCTCGCCCACAGCGAACGTCGCCGCGCGCTGGTGCGCGAAGCCGATGTCGTGCTGCTGCTCGAAGTGGCTGACCCCTGGGGCCAGTTCAACACCTTCAGCGACCCGCACAAGATCCAGCGCTTTGTCGCCAAGACGGGCGTGAAGGTCATCAACCTGTCGATGCAGGACGTGTACATCCGCAGCAACTACCAGGACTTTCAGCGTTACCTGGCAGCCGACCTGTCGATCAACGGCGACGCGCAAGCGAGCCTGCCGCCGCTGACTGAACAGGTCAGGAAACTGCTGACGCCTGAACGCCAGCGCGCCGCATCAGAGCGCGCCACGGCGCTGGGCGCGCAGGCCAGAAGCGCCCGCACGCAACTGCTGGAATCAGCCGCGCGCGGCTGGGACACATCGCCCATCACCACCGCCAGGCTGGCGATGGAAACCTATGAGGTCATCAAGAACGAACCGTGGGCGCTGGTGGTCAGCGATCGCATTCCCTGGGCGCGTTCACTGTGGCCGGCCACGCAACACCACCAGATGCTGGGCGGCTCGGGCGGCCAGGGTGTGGGCTATGCGGCGCCGGCTGCGGTGGGCGCAGCGCTGGCCAATCGCGACAAGGGGCTGCTCAGCGTGACCTTCCAGCCCGACGGTGACCTGATGTATGCGCCCGGCGTGCTGTGGACGGCCGCGCACCACCAGATTCCGCTCTTGATGGTGATGCACAACAACCGCGGCTATTACCAGGAAGTGATGCACCTGCAGCGCATGGCCGCGCTGCACCGGCGCCGGCCCGACACCGCGCTGATCGGCAATGAGATCGACAACCCGGCCATCGACTACGCCAAGCTCGCGCAGGCGCACGGTGTGTGGGCCGAGGGGCCGATCAGCGACCCGAAGCTGCTGCATGCGGCGCTGAAGCGTGCGCTGGCGGTGGTGAAGAGCGGGCGGCCGGCACTGCTGGACGTGGTGTGCCAGCCGCGTTGAGGTGATCCCCCCCGAAGCGCCTGCGGCGCCTCCCCCCAGGGGGGCGGAGCCCGGACACGACAAGGTCCAGTGGACCTTTCGTGCCTGGCGAAGGGCCGGGCCATGGCCCGGCGCGGCCTGCAAGGCGACCCCAGCGGCCCGGCGAAGCCGGTTCCGCGGCGTCCGCTGGGTTGGGCCGGGGCCTACTTGCCGAGCGCGTCAACAGCCGCCTTGGCGACCACGCCGTCCTGCTCGGACGTGCCACCCGACACGCCGATGGCGCCGATGATCTTGCCGTCGATGAGCAGCGGCAGGCCGCCTTCCACCGCACTGGCGCCGCGCAGTGACAGCACCCGCAGCCCCACGCCACCGGCAGCCAGCACGTCCTGGAAGACCTTGGTCGGGCGGCGGTACATGGCGGCCGAGACGGCTTTGTCTTGTGCGATCGCGGTGCTGGCAGTCTGCGTGTTGTCCATGCGCTCGAAGGCCACCAGCTGGCCGGCGGTGTCCACCACGGCAATCGCCATCGGCAAGTTCTGGCGGCGCGAATCGGCCACTGCGGCAGTGATCGCCTTGCGCGCCTGATCAAGGTTGACGTTGGCGCCGTACTGCGGCACCTGGGCTTGCGATGTGCTGGCCAGGCAGAGCAGGGTGGCAACGGCACAGAAGGACTTGAAGCTGTTCAGGGTCATGCGATGTCTCCGAGAGTGGTTGTGGTGGGGCGGGGAACGTGGATGGCAGCCGAAGGTGTCACGGCAGCAGCGCGCGCAACATCGGGATGTCCTTTGCGGCCGGGCCCTTGGCGATGGACGCCAGGTAGCCGTGAATGTCGCGCAACTGTGCTTCGCTGATGTGCCGGGCGTCCATGCGCGGCATGCCGCCACG
>JANNGN010000757.1:0-1553 GCA_031403895.1 Rubrivivax sp.
GGGCGAATTCGTGCCGGGCAGCGCGGACATGCAGTTTGTCGAGCGGCAGGCATGTACCACCTCGGCATCGACGGCATCAGCGCCCTGTTCCTGCCGCTGACCGCGCTGCTGACCCTGCTGGTGACGCTGCACTCCGAGGCCGTCAGCGACGCCACGCGCGGCTACCTGATGGCGATCCAGACCTTCGCCGCAACCATGATGGGCGCCTTCGCATCAGTTGACCTGATGCTGTTCTGGGCCTTCTTCGTTGCCGAGTTGTTGCCCAGCTACTACCTGATCACGCGCTTTGGCACTGGCGCGGCCCGGGTTCAGGCGGCGCGCACCTACCTGGGCTTCATGGCCGTGGCATCCGGCGCACTGCTCGGCGGCTTCTTGCTGTTGGGCAGCCACTACGGCAACGTCACCGGTACCGTCAGCTACGACGTGCTGGCGCTGGCCACGGTGGCGGTGCCGCCGTCGATCCAGTTGACGGTGTTTGCGCTGTTGTGCCTTGGGCTGGCAATCAAAGCGCCGATCTTCCCGTTCCACACCAGGATGCCGCGGGTCCTGGAGCAAGGCCCGGTCGTCGGCATGAGCGTGTTCCTGGTCGGCGTCAAGCTCGGCACCTACGGCTTCCTGCGCTTCGTGATTCCGCTGCTGCCCGAAGCGGCCAAAGAGCATTTCTGGGTGCTGGCCACGCTGGGCTGCATCGGCATGGTGTATGGCGCGCTGATCGCGCTGGTGCAGACGAACCTTCGGCGGCTGCTCGCCTTTGCCAGCCTGTCGCACATGGGCGTGGTGATGCTCGGCGTGTTCTCGCTCAACTTCTCCGGGCTGCAGGGTGGGTTGCTGCAGATGCTCAACCTCGGCATCACCGGGGCCGGGCTGTTCTTCATTGCCGGCTTCCTGAATTCGCGCGTCGGCAACCCCGAGCTCGCGGCCATGGGCGGCTTGCATCACAAGGTGCCGCGCCTGGCGCTGACCTTCCTGGTCATTGGCCTGGCGGGCGTGGGCATGCCCGGCACCAACGGCTTCAACGGCGAACACCTGGTGATGATCGGCGCCTTCCGCGTGCACTGGGTGATGGCGCTGGCGGTCGGCGCAGGCACCGTGCTGAGCGCGGCCTACTTTCTTTGGTACTACCAGCGCGCCTTCCTCGGCGAAGGCAACCCCCGCACGGCGACGATGAAGGACCTGAGCCGCAGCGAACTGGTGATCTCGGGTGCCATGGTCGGGGCGATCTTCTGGATCGGGCTGTACACAACGCCTTTCCTGCAGACCATGAACGGCTCGCTGCAACGCCTGGCGACCCGGGTCGAGCAGGGCTCGACCGGCTTTCGGCCGACCGCCCTGGTCGAGACGACCCCGAGCGAGTCGAAGTCGCGTTGATGCCGCGCTGATGCCGCCTGTTGCATCGATCCACAACTTCAGATCTCAAAGAGGTACGCCGTGGTCCTGAACGAAATGACAGCCAGTGCGCAGATCGGTTTTCCGATCCTGAGCACGATGATCTTCTTCCCGGTGTTCGCCGCGCTGGCGCTGCGCCTGATCGGCGACGAGGCGATGGCCCGGCG
>JANNGN010000758.1:0-2972 GCA_031403895.1 Rubrivivax sp.
GGGTGCAGCGCCGCGAGCATGGCGATCACGATGCCGCTGTAGCCATAGCCAGGGCTCATGTCGAGCGTGACGTAGCCGGCGCGCCCGGCCACCTCCACCGCACCGGCCACACCGGCCAGCGCACCCGACAGCAGCGCCACCTGCACCGTCACCCAGCCCACCGGATGGCCGGCGAATGCCGCAGCGCGGGGGCCGGACCCGACGGCGCGAATCTCGAAGCCGAGCGTCGTGAAGCGCAGCAGCGCCCACAACGCCAGCGCGCAGGCCAGTGCGCCCAGCAGGCCGCTGTGGACGCGGCTGCGCGGCACGAGCTTGTCGAGCAGCAGCGCGTCCTGCAGCGCCACGCTCTGCGGCCAGCCCATCGACGCCGGGTCTTTCATCGGGCCGTCGAGCATGGCGCCCACGAACAGCAGAACGATGAAGTTGAGCAGCAGCGTGGTCACCACCTCGTCCACCGCCAGCCGGCTCTTCAGCAAAGCCGGCAGCAGCAGCAGCGCCGCGCCGGCCAGCGCAGCGGCCGCCATCATCAGCGGCAGCAGCAGCCAGGGGCTGAGCGCGAAGCCAATGCCGCCATGCGCACCGCCGACCGCCACCGCCGCCAGCGCGCCCAGGTAGAGCTGGCCTTCGGCGCCGATGTTGAAGAGCCGCGCGCGGAAGGCCACCGCAGCGGCCAGGCCAGTGAAGATCAGCGGCGTGGCGCGGGTCAGCGTTTCGGTGATTGCAAAGGCCGAACCAAAGCCGCCCTGCAGCAGCAGCACATAGGCCTGGCCGACGGGCGCGCCGGCCCAGGCGACGAGCAGTGAGCTGATCACGAGCGTGAAAACAAGCGCCAGCAGCGGCGCGCCCAGCAGCAGCGCGCGCGGTGTCTCGGTGCGCAGCTCAAGCCGCAGCATGGCTGCTTTCCGATTCGGCGCCGGCCATTGCCAGGCCAATCTGCGCCAGCGTCCATTCAGCCACCGGGCGCGCTGCGCCAAGGCGGCCCTGGTGCATGACGGCGATGCGGTCGGCCAGCGCGAAGACCTCGTCCAGGTCTTCGCTGATGACGAGCACCGCGCTGCCGGCGGCAGCCGCGTCCAGCAACTGCTGGTGCACATAGGCCACGGCACCGATGTCCAGGCCCCAGGTGGGCTGGTTGGCGACGATCAGCACGGGGCGTTCGGCCTGGCCCAGCCCGAGCGCCGGGCCGCCCGAAGACGGGCTGCGCCCCCCCGGAGGGCCGGCCGACGTACCCGGCGGACCGGGGGCATGCAGAACGCGGCCGAGAATCAGCTTTTGCATGTTGCCGCCCGACAGGCGGCGGGTGTTCATCAGCACACCGCGCCCTTCGGCACCGCGCACGTCGAAGCGCTGCAACAGGCTGCGCGCAAAGGCCATTGCCACGCCGCGCTTCATGAAGCCCCAGCGCGCAAAGGCGTGGTCGGCATAACGTTCCAACACCACGTTCTCCCACAGCGCCAGGTCGCCCACCACGCCCACGCTGTGGCGGTCTTCGGGCACACGCGCCACGCCGGCCTGCACAAAGGCGCGCGGGCGTGCTGGCAGCGGCTGGCCGTTGATGCGCAGCGCGCCGGCATCGAGCGCCCGCTCGCCACACAAAAGTTCGGCCAGCGCGGCCTGGCCGTTGCCCGAGACACCGGCCACCGCCAGCACTTCGCCGGCGTGTACGAGCAGGTCCAGGCCTTCCAGCAAGGGCTTGCCGCTGCGGCCAAGCACCGTGCCGCGGCGCACGCTGCACACCACCGCCCCAGCAGTCCCAGTCACCCCGCGCCGCGCCGGCACCACGCTGCGGCCCACCATCAGCGCCGCCAGTTGTGCCTTGTTCGCACCCGCCGCCGGCAGCGTGGCGACGAGTTGGCCAGCGCGCAGCACGGCAATGCGGTGGCTGACACGCAGCACCTCGTCGAGCTTGTGGCTGATGAAGATGATCGACAGCCCTTGCGCCACCATCTGCGCCAGCGTGTGGAAGAGGCTTGCGCTTTCCTGCGGCGTGAGCACGGCAGTGGGTTCATCCAGGATCAGGATGCGCGCGCCGCGCAACAGCGCTTTCAGGATCTCGACGCGCTGCCGTTCGCCCACCGACAGATCGGCCACGCGCGCGTCGGCGTCCACCTGCAGGCCGAAGCGCGCGCCCTCTTCTTGCAGCCGCTGGCGTGCGGCGGCGCGGCGCGAGAAGGGCCGCCACAGGCTTTCGGTGCCCAGCATCACGTTGTCCAGCACGCTCAGGTTGTCGGCCAGCGTGAAGTGCTGATGCACCATGCCGATGCCCGCGGCCAGCGCTGCGCGTGGCTGGCCGGCTGGCAGCGCGCGGCCGTTCACCGTGATGCTGCCGGCGTCGGCCACGTAGTGCCCGAAGAGGATGCTGACGAGCGTGCTCTTGCCGGCGCCGTTTTCGCCCAGCAGCGCCAGCACTTCGCCGGCCGCCAGGTGCAGCGAGATGCCGTCGTTGGCGCGCACGCTGCCAAAGCGCTTGCTGATGCCGTGCAGCTGCAGCACTGGCGGTGCGGGGCGCGCGGTGCGCGCGAGGGATTGGCTCATCGCGCGATTCTGTTGCAGCCGGCGTGCCAGGGTGCCGGGGCCGGGCCGTGCGCACAAACTGCGCTACCGTCCCGGCCCATGGCCTTGTTGTCACCCGTCCCCAGCGCTGCGGTCGCGGCCATCACCGCCGCTGCGGTGATGGGCCAATGCCCCAATTGCGAGGCGATGCTGCCCGACCCCGTGCCCCGCTTCTGCCACGCCTGCGGGCAAGAGACCAACATCAAGCCGCCCACGGTGTCTGAATTCATGCAGCAGTTCAGCGGCACCTACTTCGCCACCGAAGGCGCGCTCTGGCGCACCTTCAAGCTGCTGCTGGCACGGCCCGGCGAGCTGACGGCGCAGTATCTGAACGGCCGGCGCAAGCAGTACGTGCTGCCGCTGCGGCTGTTCCTGAGCATGACGCTCGTGATGCTGCTGACGCTGCGGCTGGTGGGCGC
>JANNGN010000759.1:0-2538 GCA_031403895.1 Rubrivivax sp.
ACGCCACATCAGCCACACCGTGCGCCAGACGCCGCGCTGCTGCCAGCGCCGGCCGCTGGTCTGCACACGCTGGCGCAGGCAGGCGGGCGGGGACAGCGCGCGCAGGCGGCGGCAGAGGTCGATGTCCTCCATCAACGGCTGATCGGCATAACCGCCGAGTTGCAGGAACCACTGGCGTTCAACAAAAATGGCCTGGTCGCCGGTGGCGATGCCGCTGCAGCGCGAGCGCAGGTTCATCAGCGCCGCGATCAGCGGGAACAGCGTTTCACTGCCGCTGATGGTCACGTCAAACCGCCCCCAACGCGCGCCAGCGGCGATGGCGCGTTCGATCGCGCCGTCAGCCGCATCGGGCAACACGGTGTCGGCGTGCAGGAACAGCAGCACCTCGCCCTGGGCTGCTGCGGCACCGGCGTTCATCTGCCGCGCCCGGCCGCGTGGGCCCTGGATCGCGCGGTCGGCGGCGGCCGTTGCCAGCGCCAGCGTGGCGTCGGCACTGCCGCCATCGACAACGATGACTTCATGGCCGCGTGACCGCAAGGGGGCCAGCGCACGCAGCGTGGTGCTGATGCCGGCGGCTTCATCGAGCACCGGCATCACGACCGACAGCTTCATCACGAGCGTTGCATCACGAGCGTTGCATCACGACGGGTGCATCACACACATCACAAAGCTCAGGCCGGCTGCGCCATCTTGTCGACGCTGGCTTCCAGCGCGCCACCGCAGCTGCTGCCCTGCCCTGCGGTGCAGCCATAACAGTGGTCGGCGACGCGGATGGTGGTGCCGGCGGCGTCATGCGTCAGCAAGTCGCGCAGGTGCGCTCGCGTGGCAGCACCCACGCGCGCCGGCAGGCCCAGCATCTGGTTGAAGTCGCAGTCATACAGGTCGCCCTGGTAGTCCACGCTGACGAGGCTGCGGCACATCACGGTGTCCAGGTTCTGCGGCTGGTAGGCGCCCTTGAGCAACTGCATGTAGCCGTGGAACTGGCCCTTGCTGACCAGCGTGCTGCCGAAGCGCTGGATCGGCATGTTGGTGAGCGCAAAGAGGTGGTCGAAGTGGATGCCGAAGTGCGCCGAGAGTTCGCGCTTGTAGTCGGCTTCTAGCGGCCCCTGCGGCGGCGGCAGGCTGGGCCCCTGCGGGTTATAGACGAGGTTCAGGACGAGACCCGTGTCCGCACGCGCATAACCCAGCGCATTGAGCCGCTTGAGGCCGGCGATGCTGCGCTCGAAGACGCCGTCGCCGCGCTGGCGGTCCACGTTGGCGACCGAATAGCAGGGCAGCGAAGCCACCACCTCCACGCCTTCATCGGCCAGGAAAGCGGCCAGATCCTGCTGCCCGGGTTCGGACAGGATCGTCAGGTTGCAGCGGTCGATGACACGCACGCCCAGCGCGCGCGCGTCCCGCACCAGGCTGCGGAAGTGCGGGCTGAGTTCGGGCGCGCCGCCGGTCAGGTCGAGCGTGCCGATGCGGCGCTGGCGCAGCACCTGCAGCACCAGTGCGGCGGTGGCGCCGTCCATCATCTCGGTGCGGTTGGGGCCGGCGTTGACGTGGCAATGCAGGCAGCTCTGGTTGCACTTGTAGCCCAGGTTGACCTGCAGCGTGTCCAGGCGCCGGCGCTTCAGGGCCGGGAAGTCGGTGGCGGCAAGCAAGGGCAGCGTGGCGTGCATCGGGGCTCCGGGTGGGCGGTGAGGGGCTGAGCAGACGGGTCGGGTTCGTGGGGCCGATTCTTACGCGGCGCGGTGTTGCTTGTGTGGCAGGGGGTGAATGGCCACCCGGCGACAGCCCGGCAGCCCGCGCCAGCGCAGGCTGCGCGCACAATCCCGGCCGCATGCCGACTTCCAAACCTGCCCCCACGCCGAAAACCAGCCCGGAACGCTGGCACATCGACGCCGGTGACGCCGCCACCGCCACCCTCGTCATCCCTGCGGACGCCCGCCGCGAGCGCCGCTTCGAGATCGCCTGCGCCGTCACCGTCAGCGTTCCCGCCGCCGTCATAGGCTCAGCCACTGCCACTGCCGCCCCCACCGCCCCCTGGCTGCAGATGAGCGTGCTGGCCAACGGCACCCAGCAGTGGCGCCGCCGCGCACCGGCGCATAACCCTGGCGCCTGGGACGGCCTCGACTACCGCTTCGCCCGCAGCGTGCCGGTGGGCCAGGCGCTGCGCATCGCGGTGGCGGTGGCCGGCCAGGGTGTGCGCAGGCGCAGCCTGGTGATCGAGGCCGACGAACTCTGATCGCGCCGGCCATGTCCGACGACAACCAGACCGTCCTGCCCGCTTCTTTCATCGCGCTGCACATCGAGCCCGGCCGCCACAAACCCAGCGCCACGCGCGAACACATGAGCACGCGCCACGAATTCTGCGAAGACCTGGCGTCGATGCTGACCGAGCAGGCGCAGACCAAGCTGTGGGAACTGGGCGTGACAGAGCACGACGTGCTGGAGCGCATGCTGCTTGGCCTGCGCGCCGGTACACCCGTGGTCAGCGACCGCGAAGCGGTGTGGGTGGTGACGCGGCTGGCCGAATTGCTGGGCTGGCCGGCA
>JANNGN010000760.1:0-8802 GCA_031403895.1 Rubrivivax sp.
AGGTTGTCGCGGTTCAGGTCATGCCCGGCGTTGACCCCCAGCCCCTGCGCCTGCGCGGCCTTCGCAGCTGCGGCGAAGGCCTGTAGCTGCGCACGCTGCTCCGCCTTGCCATGGGCGGCGGCGTAGGGTTCGGTGTAGAGCTCGACACGGTCGGCACCGACGGCGCGCGCCATTGCCATCGCAGAAGGATTCGCGTCCATGAAGAGGCTGACGCGAACGCCCAACGCACGCGCTTCTGCAATCAGCGGGCGCAGTCTTTCGCCGTCGGCGGCCAGGTCCCAGCCGTGATCGGATGTGAACTGGCCTTCGCCATCAGGCACCAGCGTGCACTGTTGCGGACGCAGTTCGCGCACGAAGGCCATCAGGTTGTGGAAGGGGTTGCCTTCGATGTTGTAGTCGGCCTGCGGCCACTGGCGCATCAACGCGGCCAGGTCGTGTACGTCCTGGGTGCGGATGTGGCGCTCGTCGGGCCGCGGATGCACGGTGATGCCGTCGGCCCCGGCCTGCAGGCACAGCGTGGCCGCGCGCAGCACGCTGGGCACACCGAGGTGGCGCGAGTTGCGCAGCAACGCGACCTTGTTGACGTTGACCGACAGCGCCGCGTGGCTGCGCGCGCTTCTTGGATCAGTTCCCGGGGCGATGAGCGGATTCATGGGCGGTCTTGGTCACGCGGGTGGTTTCCGAGGCGAGCTTCTGCACGCCTTGCCAGACCTGGCGCGTGCGCAGCGTGCCGGTGCCCAGATGATAGTGAAGCAGCTCGCGCAAGGGCACGCGCAGACCCCCGGCCACCGGCGCGCAGGCCTGGCGAACCGCACTCGCGCTGCCGTGCATGAGCGCGGCTTCCAGCGCCACCCAATGCGCGCCCGACAGGCCCGCTGCTGCAGGCACGACACCGGCTTCGGCCTTCAGCGTGTAGCGCGTTGCAGCCCGCAGCGGCTCGGCGCTTTGGGTGGCGCAGGCGAGGTCGGGCAGCACGCCAAGTTCACGCAGCATCATCAGTTCGAAGGCGCGCAGCGCGGTGGCTTCGTCAACCTCGCTGGCCAGCGCCGCCAGCGTGTCGGCATAGGCGTCGAAGAGCCCGGGATGCGGGTCCTGCCGCGCCACCAACTTCAGCAGCAATTCGTTCAGGTAGAAGCCGCTGAGCAGTGCGGCTGGCTGCAGCAGCGGCTGGCCACCAGCCCATTCGGCGCCGCGCAGCGTCAGCACTTCGGCTTGCTCGTCGGCGGGCGCTTTTCCCAGCAGCGCGTGCAGGGGCTGGAAGGGCAGCAGCACCGGGCGAAAGTTGGACGTCGGCCGCTTCGCGCCCTTGGCCACCACCACCAGGCGGCCACGTTCGCGCGTGAAGAGTTCGACGATGAGGCTGGTTTCGCTCCAGTCGTAGCGGTGCAGGACGTAGGCGATGAGCGCGCTGTGCGTCCTACTCGTAGCCATAGCTGCGCAGGTGGGCTTCGTCGTCGGCCCAACCCGAACGCACCTTGACCCACAGTTCGAGGAAGACCTTGGCCTGCCACAGGTGTTCAAGCTCCTGCCGCGCTTCACTGCCGATGCGTTTGAGTCGCTCGCCGCCTTCGCCGATGACCATGCCCTTGTGGGCGTCGCGCTCGACCACGATGCTGGCGGCGATGCGGCGCAGCGTCCCCTCTTCTTCGAATTTTTCGATCACCACCGTGCAGCTGTAGGGCAGCTCGTCGCCCGTGAGCCTGAACAGTTTCTCGCGGATCATCTCGCCGGCCAGGAAGCGTTCGCTGCGGTCGGTGAGCGCGTCTTCTTCATACAGCCAGGGCTGCTCGGGCAGGTAGGGTTCGACGATGCCCAGCAGGCGGCTGACATCGGCTTCGCGCGTGGCCGACATCGGCACGTATTCAGTGAAGGCGTGGCGCTCCTGCATGGTCTTGAGCCACGGCAGCACGTCCTGCCGGCGAGCCAACGCGTCGAGCTTGTTGGCCACCAGCAGCGCGGGCTTGTCCGGCGGCAGCAGCGCCAGCACCTTGGCATCGGGCATGCCGAAGCGCGCGGCTTCGCAGACGAACAGCACCACGTCCACGTCGCCCAGCGATGACAGCACGGTGCGGTTCAGCGTGCGGTTCATCGCCGCGTTGTGCTTCAGCTGGAAGCCCGGCGTGTCAACGAATACGAACTGCGTTGCACCCTGCGTGCGGATGCCGGTGATGCGGTGGCGCGTGGTCTGCGCCTTGTTGCTGGTGATGCTGATCTTCTGCCCCACCAGGGCGTTGAGCAGCGTGCTCTTGCCGACGTTCGGGCGCCCGACGATGGCGACCAGGCCGCAGCGCTGGGGGACTTCGGTTGGCACGGTGTCGCTCATGATCTGAGCGGACCGCCGGGCTTGTCGCTCGCCTTCAAGGCGGCCAGCATGCGGCGCGCAGCCTCTTGCTCAGCACTGCGGCGTGAACGGCCCTCGCCCAATTCAGCCAGGCCGAGCGCCGGCACGCCGCACTCCACTTCAAAGGTCTGCGCATGCGCCTGGCCATGGGTGGCGGTGATGCGGTAGGCCGGCACCGCGATGCGGCGCGCCTGCAGCCATTCCTGCAACTCGGTCTTGGCGTCCTTGCTCCAGCTGTCGGCTTCGGTGGCGTGGATGACTTCGCCGAAAAGGCTTTGCACCAGCGCACGCGCGCGCTCATAACCACCGTCGGTGAAGACTGCGCCGATGAGCGCTTCGAGCGCATCGGCCAGGATTGATGGCCGTTGCGCACCGCCACCGCGGGCCTCGCCTTCGGACATGCGGATCATCTCCGGCAGGCCCAGGCCGAGTGCCGCGCGGTGCAGGCTGTCTTCGCGCACAAGGTGCGCGCGCACGCGCGTCAGGTCGCCTTCGTCGCTGCCCGAAAAACGGTCGAACAGCAATTCGGATACCGCCAGGCTCAGCACCGCGTCGCCCAGGAATTCAAGGCGCTCGTTGTGGTCAGCGCCAAAACTGCGGTGGGTGAGCGCGCGCTGCAGCAGGCTTGCGCTGGAGAAGTGATGCCCCAGACGGCGTTGCAGCAAATCAAGCCGGGCGTCCATCGGGCCTACTTGGAGCGTCCTTCGTACTTGATGAGGATGAACACCGGCCCGTAGATCGGCACTTCCTTGTTGTAGGCGAAGGCGATCACGACCTTGTCGTTTTCCTTCGTCACGACCAGGTCCTTGGCGGTAATGGCCGAGATCGAATATTCCAGGTCGCGCTGCCTGTCAAAGGCCTGGCGCGCTTCAGCCACGGTGGCGGGCTGGGTGGCAGCAATCTTCTCGACCGCACGCTGGATGGTGGCGTATTCGTTGATGGTGGGCAGCACGCGCACCAGCACATAGGCCAGGAAGCCGATCACCAGAGCCCAGAACAACAGGCCGAAGAGCGTGAGCCCGCGCTGCTGCGAACGCGAACTGTGGAAAGTGCCTGCTGTCATGGAGCGCCTATTCCGTGTCGGGCCACGTGCTCAGTGGAACGCGCCGATGCGCCCGAGGTTGCTGAAGTTCATCCAGACGAAGAATGCCTTGCCGACGATATTCTCATCGGGCACGAACCCCCAGTACCGCGAGTCTTGCGAATTGTCGCGGTTGTCACCCATCATGAAGTAGTGGCCCGGCGGCACTTTGCACACCACGCCCTCTGGCGAATAGCGGCAGTTCTGGGCCATCGGGAAGGTCTTGGGGTCGGGGCCGTAATAGCCCGAGCGGCGCGGGTTGACGAGGATCTTGTGCTCGACAGTGCCGAGCTTTTCTGAAAACTGAGGCTCATAGCGCAGGCTGTCGGCTTCGAAGAAGTCGCCTTGCGATGCCGTTTCGAGCGGCTTGCCGTTGATGCTGAGTTTTTGGTTCAGGTAGGACACTTCGTCACCGGGAATGCCGACGACGCGCTTGATGTAGTCCTGCCGCGTGTCCACGGGGTAGCGGAAGACCATCACGTCGCCGCGCTGCACGGGGTTGTTGTCGATGATCTTCTTGTTGATGACCGGCAACCGCACGCCATAGTGAAACTTGTTCACCAGGATCAGGTCGCCGACCAGCAGCGTGGGGATCATCGAACCCGAAGGAATCTTGAAGGGCTCGAACAGGAAGCTGCGCAGCAGGAACACGATCAGGATCACCGGGAACAGGCCCGCCGTCCAGTCCAGCCACCAGGGCTGCATGAGCAGGCGTTCGCGCGCTTCGGCGACGTTGCCGTCGATCTTCTCGATGCCCATCTTGGCCAGGCCTGCACGGCGCACGGCATCCTGTTTTTCAAGCTCGACCGCAGCGGCTTCGCGCGCCGGTTTGAAACGAAAGTGCTCGGCGAGCCAGAAGGTCAGCGTGACGATTGCGAGAATGAAGAGCAACAGCGAAAAGTTGCCAGTCCAGAAGCCAAGGAACCAGCCGCCCAGGTAGAGGATGAGCGCGCCGTACAGCGCCGCAGTGAGAGAGCTCATGGTTTTTTTCAGTCGTCCTTCAGTCGTCAACTTGCAGGATGGCGAGGAAGGCTTCTTGCGGCACTTCAACCGCGCCGATCTGTTTCATGCGCTTCTTGCCCGCCTTCTGCTTTTCAAGCAGCTTCTTCTTGCGGGAGATGTCGCCACCGTAGCATTTTGCCAGCACGTTTTTTCGCAACGCCTTGATGTCTTCGCGCGCGATGATGTTCGCGCCGATGGAAGCCTGGATCGCCACGTCGTACATCTGGCGCGGAATCTGTTGCCGCATCTTGGCCGCCACCGCGCGGCCACGGTACAGGCTCTGCGCCTTGTGCACGATGATGCTCAAGGCATCGACACGGTCGCCGTTGATCATCAGGTCCACCTTCACCACATCGGATGCGCGGTATTCCTTGAACTCGTAGTCCATCGACGCGTAGCCGCGCGACACGCTCTTCAATTTGTCGAAGAAGTCCAGCACGATCTCGGCCAGCGGCAGCTCGTAGGTCAGCATCACCTGGCGGCCGTGATACGCCATGTTCAGCTGCACGCCGCGCTTCTGGTTGGCCAGCGTCATGACCGCGCCCACGCTGTCCTGCGGCATGTACAGGTGCACGGTGACGATGGGCTCGCGGATTTCCTTGATGCGGCCCAGGTCGGGCATCTTGCTGGGGTTCTCGATCAGCATCACGGTGCCGTCGTTCAGCTCCACCTGATAGACCACGCTGGGCGCGGTGGTGATGAGGTCCTGGTCGAATTCGCGCTCCAGCCGCTCTTGCACAATTTCCATGTGCAGCAGGCCCAGGAAGCCGCAGCGGAAGCCGAAGCCCAGCGCCTGGCTGACCTCGGGTTCGTAGCGCAGGCTGCTGTCGTTGAGCTTGAGTTTTTCCAGCGCGTCGCGCAGCTGGTCGTACTCGCTGGCCTCGGTGGGGTACAGGCCGGCGAACACTTGCGGCTGGATTTCCTTGAAGCCGGGTAGCGCTTCAGTCGCCGGGCCGGCGTTGTTGGGCAGCTTCTTGTCGAGCGTCAACGTGTCGCCAACCTTGGCCGCCTGCAGCTCCTTGATGCCGCAGATGATGAAGCCCACCTCGCCCGCCTTCAGGCCGTCGCGCGGCATGCTCTTGGGCGTGAACACACCCATCTGCTCGATGCCGTAAACGGTGTTGGTGGCCATCATGCGAACGCGCTCGCCTTTGCTCAGGCTGCCGTCCACCACGCGCACCAGCATCACGACGCCGACGTAGTTGTCGAACCAGCTATCGACGATCATGGCGCGCGGCGGGCCCGTGGGGTTGCCACGCGGCGCGGGCATGCGGGTGATGACGGCTTCCAATATCTCGTCCAGCCCCATGCCGGTCTTGGCCGAACAAGGAATGGCGTGGTCGGCGTCGATGCCGATCACGTCCTCGATCTCGCGCTTCGCGTTTTCGGGGTCGGCGTTGGGCAGGTCCATCTTGTTCAGCACCGGCACGACTTCAACGCCAAGCTCGAGCGCGGTGTAGCAGTTGGCCACCGTCTGCGCTTCAACGCCTTGCGAGGCATCCACCACCAGCAGCGCACCTTCGCAGGCCGACAGCGAGCGGCTGACTTCATACGAGAAGTCAACGTGGCCCGGCGTGTCGATCAGGTTGAGGTTGTAAACCTGGCCGTCGCGAGCGGTGTAGTTCAGCGCTGCCGTCTGCGCCTTGATGGTGATGCCGCGCTCGCGCTCGATGTCCATCGAGTCGAGCACTTGCGCTTCCATCTCGCGGTCTGAAAGACCACCGCAGCGCTGGATGATGCGGTCAGCAAGCGTGCTCTTGCCGTGGTCGATGTGGGCAATGATTGAGAAGTTGCGGATGTGATTCATCGGACTTGGATTTCATCGCGGCGTGGCCGCGTTCAGGACTGTGGCGCGACGAATGCGCAGCTTTGCGCGTCGGCCTGCAGGCCCGTGCGTTCATTGACGCTTCACTGTTGCAGTCAATGTCGCAAAAGGCCAAAAAAAAGGCGCGTCCAAATCGGTGACGCGCCTTCCAACAGAACGTTTGGCAACTGCTTGTTGGGGGTTCATTGTAGCCAAAAGAACCGGCCGGGAACCCGCGTCATTGCTTGATTTCCGGCCGTTGCAGGGATCAGACAGGACAAAGTTGTCCACAGATTATCAACATCCTGGAAATCACTCTACGGAGCATGGTGCGCTCGCCTCTTACGGCCCTCAAGAAGGGTGAATCCCATCCTCAATTGGACGATTCTAGACGGCCACGGGCGTAATCGTCGCTGCGCTCAGTTTGAAGTGAAAGGTCACTAACTTAGGACGCGATTCAACCGGCCCCGTCAGCGCCAAAGTCAGCGGCGGTGATTCCGCGATGTGGAAAGACCCGCCGCCAAGCTCAACTTGCCGGCAGGTCAGCCTGGGCTCAGCGCGTCGGCCGGATCACCACATAGTTCACCCACTCGCCACGTCGCACCAGCACCGTCACGGCCTTGGACTTGTCGGCCTTGGCCGTGGCAGCGGCAAACTGCTTGCTGTCGGTGACTTCAGTGTTGTCCAGCGAGAGGATGACGTCGCCTTCGCGCAGGCCCGCACGCGCCGCAGCACCGTCAACGCCGTCCACGCGCACGCCGCTGCGCACGCGCAGCTCGCGCTTTTGCGCGTCGCTCAGGTCAGACACGGTGATGCCGAGCGCACTCTTCACCACCGCCGGTGGTGCACTGCCGGGCTCGGCCGCAGCACGCCGCGTGGGCTTCTCGGGCTCGAACTCGGCGATGCTGACCGTGAGGTCGCGCACTGCACCGCGGCGAAAGACCTGCAGCGCTGCGCGCGCGCCGGGCTTCAGGCCGCCGACGATGCGCGGCAGGTCGCCCGACTTGTCCACCGCCTTGCCATCGACCTTGACGATGATGTCGCCCGCCTCAACACCGGCCTTCTCGGCCGGCTGGTCCTTTTCCACACCGGTCACGAGAGCGCCGCGCGGCGCACCCAGGCCGATGGATTCGGCCACTTCCATCGTCACTTGCCCGATCTGCACGCCGATGCGGCCGCGCACCACACGCCCGATGGTGCGCAGCTGCTCGGCCACGCGCGTGGCCTCGTCAATGGGAATTGCGAAGCTGATGCCCATGAAGCCGCCCGAGCGGCTGTAGATCTGCGAGTTGATGCCCACCACCTCGCCGCGCAAATTCAGCAGCGGGCCGCCGCTGTTGCCGGGGTTGATGGCGACATCGGTCTGGATCAACGGAAGGTAGTCGCCGGTGTCGCGCTGCTTGGCGCTGACGATGCCGGCGGTGACGGTGTTGTCGAGGCCGAAAGGCGAGCCGATGGCCATCACCCATTCGCCCACTTTGAGGCGATTGACGTCGCCGATCTTGACGAAGGGCAGACCGCTGGCTTCGACCTTGACCACCGCCACGTCGGTGCGCTTGTCGGAGCCCACGATGCGGGCCTTGAGTTCGCGTTTGTCGGTGAGCGTGACGATGACCTCATCGGCACCTTCCACCACATGCGCGTTGGTCATGATGAAGCCGTCGGCGCTGAGGATGAAACCCGAGCCGACGCCGCGCTGCTGCGGTTCGTCCTCATTGCCGCCGCGGCCGCGCGGGCCGGGACGCTGGTCCGGCCGGTTCGGCATGGGAATGCCGAAGCGGCGGAAGAACTCTTCGATGTTGGGGTCCATCTCGGGCCCGCCACCGCTGCCGCCGCTGCTCGCTGTGCTGGCGCGGCGCTCGGTGGTGCGGATGTTCACCACCGACGGGCCGACACGTTCCACCAGTTCAGTGAAGTCGGGCAGCTGCACCGTTTGCGCATGTACGGGGCCGGGTGCCAGCGACACGGCTGCCGGCAACACGAGCAGGAGGCTGAGCGCAACGCGGCGGGTCCAGGCGCGCTGCAGTTTGAGAGTCTGGGTGGTCATGCGGAGGGTTTCCTGAAACAAGGCTCGATGGTCGGAAAAAAGATTCAAGGGCGCCGCCGCTCAAAGGCGGCGGTGAACAGTCTGAGGGTCGCAGCGGGCACGTCACCCACTGCCGTGACCCAGTGCTCGGCGCGGCGCACCATCACGGTCGCAGTGGCGCCCAGCTGGGCCTGCACTTCGGCGCGGTGGCGCTGCGGTTTGTAAGGCTCGACGAATACCGACACATGCGTGAGGCCATCGGTGAACACGGCTTGCAGCACAGGCTCGTCGTCGCCCGCTGTTTCCATCCCCCGGCGCATGCAACCCGCCAGGCGGAAGCCCGCCACCGGCCGCGCCAACGCCCAGCCTTCGGCGTCGAGCGTGGTGCGCTGTTGCTGCGGGCGCAGGACCCGGTAGCCGTCGAGCTTGTTCATGACTTGCAGGATCAGCTCGGGCTGTGGCTTGACGCCGACATTGACTTCGGAAAATGCGGTTGACACGAGCACGGCACGCGGGCCGGTGCTTGAGCCGGACCCTGCGCCGCTGCC
>JANNGN010000761.1:0-2121 GCA_031403895.1 Rubrivivax sp.
GTTGCCGCGTCATCCTGGCCTGCCCGGGGCCGGACACTCCATGCTGCAACGTGGCGGGTGTGGAGGTGTTGGTTTGCGCGGGCGGGCACCTGTTCCAGCTCTGGGCTGCCGCCATCGAACTCGCAACGGGCACTTATCTCGCAGTCGTCGATGCGCGCTGCCCGCCGGCACCCGGCTGGTTGGCTGCGGCCCGTCGCGCCGTTGATGAGTCGGTGCCGGCATTCTTCGGGCCGGTGTCGCCTGACGCTGCCGGCGGCGACAAGGTGCTGGTTGAATACACGCTTGAGTACGGACAGTTCGCCAGACCGGTGGACGCGAAGCTGCAGGAAGTGCCGGGCAACAACTTCGTCTTTCGCCGCGACCTGCTCGACGCCGAAGCGCTGGCCGGGTCGCAGTTTCACAAAGTCTTCTTCGTCGCCCGCTTGCAGCGCCGTGGCCTGGCGCCGCGCTACCGCGACGATCTGGAAGTGCAGTACCACAAGCGTTATGCACGCAAGCACTACCTGCTGCGGCGCCTGGCACACGGCTGCACCTATGCGGCCACCCGCGTTCGCGGTGCCGGCTTGCTGCAACGGCTGGGGCGCGTGTTGAGCTGCCCCGCCGTGCCCTGGCTGCGGCTGGCCCGCGTTGTCGCTGCGGTCGGCGGCAAGCCGACATTGCGCTCGGTGTTGATGCGCCATCCGATCTACGCCCTGGCCGCCGAAGTGGCCTGGTCCGTGGGCGAACTGATGGGCTACTCAAGCGGTACCCAGGGGCTTGCCCGCCATGTTGACTGAAACTCTCCCCATGACCCCATCGTCGTCCGCAACGCAGCCCCTGTTCTCGGTTCTGATCGGCCGCGTCAGCACCGAAGACGGTGACCGCATCCTCGAAACCCTGGCCTCGTTGCAGGCGCAGGACGGCGGCCTGTCCCACGAAGTCATCGTGGTCGATCGGCTGCACGACGCGGTCTCAGGTGCCATCCGCGAGCGCTTCCCCGCGGTGCGTTTGCTGCCCTGCGAAGCGGGGCTGTCCTTGCCCCGCATGCGGGCCCAGGCGCTGGCGGTCGCGCAGGGCAGCCTGATCCTCGTGACCGAGGACCACTGCGTGCCGCCGCGCAGCTGGCTGCTTGACTTTCACCAGCTTGCGCAGGACCAGCCCGATGCAGCGGTGATCGCGGGCGGTGTCGAAAACGGCGTCACCGATCGGACACTCGACTGGGCCACCTTCCTGTGCGAATACGCGGCCTTTTCGCCGCCCATCGTTGAAGGCTTCGGTGGCGCGCTGGCTGGCATGAACGTCATGTACCGCCGCCGCGCGCTCGCAGACTGCCCGCCTGAATTGCTGACCAAGGGCTTCTGGGAGACGACGCTGCACCCCTGGCTGGCCGCGCGGGGCGAGAAATTGCTGGCCAGCAACCGCATCCGCATCTTTCATTGCAAGCGCTTTTCCTGGCGCCTCTTTGCGGCCCAGCGCTATGTCTATTCGCGCTATTACGCCGGCATCCGCTTCCCGCGCGAGCGCACGCTGCTGCGCTGGACGGCAGCGCTCGCGACGCCGGTGCTGCCGGTGCTGCTGACCTGGCGACTGTTCCGCGCCGCGCAGCAAAAACCGTCGCTGGCGGTTCACGCCCAGCGCGCGTTGCCTTACCTCTTCGGGTTCTTCGTCATCTGGGCTGTTGGCGAGGCGGTGGGCTATCTGCGCGGCCCCGCCGATGCGCTTGAGGCGATCGAGTGACGTCCAGCCTGCCGCCGGCATTGCGGCTCATTTGCCCAGCCTGCCGGCAACCGGTGTGTCGCTTCGCCGAGGACTATCAATGCACCGGCTGCCATCGCGTCTTTCCGGTGCGCCTGGGCATTGCGGACTTTCGCCTGCAATCAGACCGCTACCTCGACCTTGAACAGGAAACCGAGAAGGCGATGCGCCTGCATGAGGCCGCGCGCAGCCGCAGCTTCGAGCAACTGCTCGACCACTACTACCAGATCACCGGCGACGTGCCGCCCGCGCTGGCGCTGCGCTACAAGGCGGCCGTGCTGAATGCGCCCCGCCACATGGCCGCGCTGGCGGGCGATATGGCGGCCAGCCTGGCGGGGCGGCAGTGCGCGCTGGCGCTAGATGCAGGCTGCGGCAGTGGCGGCTTGC
>JANNGN010000762.1:0-7076 GCA_031403895.1 Rubrivivax sp.
TCGCCGGCGGTGACCAGTTCCTGGTTGACCACGGCGGCAATGTAGTCGCCGTTGCGCACTGCGCGCGCACCCGCTGCCGCCGGGATTTGTGCTTGCGCCACCGAGCCAGCAGCAAACAGGGCCAGCGTGCAGATGGCAGCGCGCGGGCGAGAGAAAAAGCGGGGGCAATCAGTCATGGAACGAAGGAACCTGTAGGCCGATCTTCAATCGGCGTGGAGCCCGCGCCGCGCTCGTCGCGCAGCAGGCGGTAACCGGGGATATTGTCCTTCAAGACCTTCAGCGGGTTGGACCCGATGCGCGACAGGCCCACCAGCTCCAGTTGCACCAGCAGCCGCGTCGTCGCCTGGCTGCGGCCGGTGGAGAGTTGCTCGGCCACGATGCGGCCGATCCAGCAGCCGGCGTCGTACTCCAGGCCGAGGATCGAATCGGTCAGGCGCCGGTCCTTCAAGCTGTAGTTGAAGCGCCCCACCGAGTACCAGGCGCCGCTGCATCCGCCGGCCGCTGCAGCAGCCTTGCCGCTGCCGGGTGCAGTGCCGTAAAGCGGCCACTGCCAGCCCACTTCCAGTTGTTCTGACAGCCCGCGCGCGAGCCGGTAGGTGGTGTTGACAGTGCGAAAGGGCCCGGGCGAATAGCGCGCACCCACGATCGAGCGCACCGAGCGCTGCAGGTCGGGGCTGTACTGCACCGCACCGTCCAGCGTCCAGCCGGGCAGCACGCTGGTCGAGCCCACCAGCAGCGCGTCCGAAAAGCGCCGGTCCAGCGGCGTGCCGTCGGGCGTGCCGTCGGCCTGCGCCGTGATGCGTTGGGTGCGCAGCAGGTAGCGCTGCACCAGGCCCAGGCGCAGCGCTTCGGCGCCGCTCTTGGCATCCACCAGGCGCGTCGTGAAGCCGGCCGTGACCTGGTGCGAATCGGACACGCGGTCAACGCCGGAGAACGCGTTGTCGCTGTACAGCGAGACGAAGTTGAAGTCCTTCGCCGCCGAGTCGTAGTTCGGCAGCAGGCTCTGCGCGCGGTAGGGCGTGCTGACATACAGCACCCGGGGCTCCAGCGTCTGGTGCAGGGCACGGCCGAAGAATTCGGTGCTGCGCTCGAGCTCGAAGCCGGCGTCGAGGCTGACGGTGGGGATGACCCGCGAGGCGTGTACCAGTGCCGTCGGCGACAACTGCGTGCCGTCGTAGCTGGCGGCGTTCAAGGCCAGCTTGGGCACCAGCCACCAGCCCGGTTCGCGCCAGGGGCGGCTGATGGCGCCCAGCAGGTGCAGGCGGTCACCGGTGATGCGGGCGGCTGTGCGCAGGCTGCTTGCCGCCTGGCCCTGTGGCAGGGTGAAGCGGTTGTATTCACTCTCTGTCGTGTATTCAAAACCGCCACCCAGACGACCACTCAGCCACACGCCGACCTGCGGGCTGCGTTCGTAGGGCGCGTTGATGAAGGAGTCGCTGTCCTGCAGCACCTGCCACTGCAATGCCCGCGCGTACACAAGGCCTTCACCCCGCGGCAGTTCGAAAGGCCGCTCAACACCCAGCCGCACCGGCAACAGCCGCGCCGCGAAACTGCGGCCGCCATCGGGAAAGTCCTTCCACCAGCCGTCGTCGGACACGCGCGCCACGCTGGCGCTGTAGTGAAAGTCCGCCGGCAGCTGGCCTTCATGCCGCCACTGCACCGATTCGCGCGAACGGCCGGTGACGCGGTCATGAGGCAGCCAGTCCACGCGCAAGCTGCCGTCCATGCTGGGCTCAAGGTAGCGGAATTCACTGTCCAGGGCGAAGCCGCGTCGCGTGCTGATGCGCGGCGCCAGCGTGGCGTCGCGGTTGGGTGCGATGTTCCAGTACCAGGGCACCGACACCACGAGGCCGCTGCGGTTGTCCAGGTTCAGCGACGGCGGCAGCCAGCCCGACTTGCGCGTGTCGCCAAGCGGAAAGCTCAAGGTCGGCAGGGCCAGGATCGGCGTGCCCAGGAAGCGCAGCACCGCGCCTTCTGCAATGCCTTCGTTGGCGTCGAGGTCGATCGTGACGCGGTCGGTCTTCAGCACCCACGCCGGCTCCTTGCCACCGGCACCCAGGCCTTCACGCGGGCAGCTGGTGTACGTAGCGTTGATGGCGCGCGAACGTGCGTTGCCAAGGAAGTCGATGCGGTCCGCGCGGCCACCCGCGCCGAGCGCGGTGAACTCGAATTCCGGCTGCAGGAAAAAGCCTTCGAAGCGCTGCACGCGAATCTCAAGCTCGGGGCCTGAGTAGATGGCGCCGTCGCGCGTGACCTGCACGTGCCCCTTGGCATTTGCGCGGTCGTTCGGGGTGTCGTAGGCCAGGCGGTCAGCGCGGATGACGAGGCCACCGCGGCGGAACTCGACATCGCCTTCGGCCACCGTCTCCAGGTCGGGCTGGCTGCGCAGGCTGCGCGCCTGCAGCACGATGGGCAGGCTGCGCGCGGCCTCGGCGCGCGGCAAGGGGTTCAGGCGGGTGCTGGGTTCAAGCTCAGGGCCGGCGGCAGCGGCACTGGCCTGGCTGCTGGCGTTGCCACTGCCGAGCCCAAGCGCAGCGGCCACTGCCAGCAAGGAGATTCGCATGCAACAACGGGGTGTCTAGGCGGCCGATTGAGCAGGAGTGCGCGGCGGCGGATTTGTAGAATCGATTATCCATGAGGGCCATGATCCATCCGACGATGCCTGCGATACCTTGGCCCAACGCCAGCCGCCACGCGGCCTTTGAACAGTGGCTGGCCGTCGTTGGCCCACGCCACGGCCTCGACCCAACAACGCTGTGCGCCGCATCCGCCGACGCCAGCTTCCGCCGCTACCTGCGCATCCAGGGTCAGCACGCAAGCCTGATCGTGATGGACGCGCCGCCGCCGCAAGAGGACGTGCGGCCCTTTGTACATGTGGCCGGGCTCATCCACGCGGCGGGGCTGAACGTGCCGCAGGTGTTGGAAGTCGACACCGAACACGGCTTCCTGCTGATGACGGACCTCGGCCAGCAGCTCTATCTGGACGCCCTGCAAAGCGCTGCACCTGCGGCTGCAGAACAGCTCATGCGCGACGCGCTGCAGGCCCTGGTGCAGTTCCAAAGCCGTGTCAGCGCTGACACCCTGCCGCCATTCGACGAGGCTCTGCTTTCGCGCGAACTCGCGCTCTTCCCCGACTGGTGCGTGCAACGCGAATTCGGCATCAGCTGGACCGCAGCCGAGCACGAACGCTGGCAACGTTTGTGCCGCCTGCTGATCGACAGCGCGCTGGCGCAGCCGCAACTGGCCGTGCACGCCGACTGGATGCCGCGCAACCTGATGGTGGCCAAAGCGCCCGCGCAGAACCCCGGCATCCTGGACTTCCAGGACGCCGTGCGCGGCCCCATCAGCTACGACCTGGCCTCGCTGCTGCGCGACGCCTTCATCTCCTGGCCCGAAGAACAGGAGATCGACTGGGCCGTGCGCTTTTGGCAGCAAGCGCGCGCGGCCGGTCTGCCGGTGCAGGACGCGTACAGCGACTTCGGCGAATTCTGGCGCGCGCTGGAATGGATGGGCCTGCAGCGGCACCTCAAAGTGATGGGCATCTTTTGCCGCCTGAAACACCGCGACGGCAAGGCGCGCTATGCCGAGGACCTGCCGCGCTTCTTTGCGTATGCCACGCGGGTGGCCAGCCGCTACGGCCCGCTCAAGCCCTTGCTGCGGCTGCTGGAGCCGATGTCGGGTGCTCGTGTGGCGCAAGGCTTCACCTTTTAGTCTCGCAGCCAGCGTTGGCGAGCCAGGGGTCGTGGTCTTCACCGCCAAAGATCGTCAGCAGGAAGTCCAGGAAGGCCCGCGTGCGTGCCGGCAGATGGCGGCGCGACGGCATGCCCGCCCACAGCGTGATGTGAAACATGCGCCACTGCGGCAGCACCCGTTCCAGCGCGTGTTCCAGCAAGGCGTCTTCAATCACATAGGACGGCAGCCCCGAAATGCCCAACCCCGCCAGCGCTGCGGCGTACATGGTGTCGATGTGGGTGGTGGACAGCGAAGGGTGGCGTGAAGAGGCCAGCGTGAAGGTCTCACCGCCGGGCTCGTCATCGCCCCAGGGCCCGGTGTAGAACTGCAAGCCCCGCTGCAGCACCGACAGGGGCGGCACGATGGCTTCGTGGTGCATCAGGTCGCGTGGGTGCTCGGGCCGGCCGCGCCGGTCCAGGTACTCGGGCGCCGCGCACATCACCACCTCGGTGCGCGCCAGCCGGCGCGCAATGAAGTCGCCATTGGGTGCATCGCGGCTGGCGAAGACCGTGACGTCGAAGTCCTCACTCACGGTTTCCACCGGGCCCGGGGACGACAGCTCGAGCGTGATCTGCGGGTACTCGGCCTGGAACCGCGGCAGGTGCTTGGCGAGCTGGTGTACCGCCACCGCAGGCGGGCACAACACCCGCAGGTGGCCGCGCGGCACCTTGGTGGCTTCGCTGGCCAGCGCATCCGACTCTTCGACCCCGAGCAGGATCAGACGCACCTTTTCCAGGTACTGCTCGCCCACTTCGGTGACTGCAATGCGGCGCGTGGTGCGGTTGAGCAGCCGCGCGCCCAGGTGCGCTTCAAGCTCGGCCACCATGCGCGTGACGACCGGCGGCGCCATGTCCAGGGCCCGCGCCGCCTTCGCAAAACCGCCTTCGTCCACGACCCTGGCAAAGACCCTCATGGCGCGCAGTTGATCCATCTTTCTTCCTTGTTCAAGAACAGTGCATTCGTGAGCGTCTCATTTTTCTGCAGTGGGCATCGGCCTAGAGTTGCATCCATTGAAGGGGCGGCTTCGTAGAAGACCCCACACATGTGATCAAACCCGATTTCAGCAGTCAGTCTTCAACCCCACCCATTAGGAGCACTTTCATGAACACCAAATCTCTCATCGCCCTTGCCACCCTGGCTTTTGCCGGCACCGCCGCGATGGCCGGCGAGATCACGATGGTCAACGACACCTTCACCAGCACGAAAACCCGCGCCGAGGTCAAGGCCGAAGTTTTGAAGGCCCGCGCCGCTGGCGTGCTGCAGTTCTCCACCGAGATTCAGTCGCATGTGGATGCCCCGTTGCAAACGGCCCCCGCCATGACCTCCACGCTGACGCGCGAACAGGTGCGCGCGCAGCTATTCAAAGGCCCGCGCGCGCAAGCCTTTGAGGTGAGCCCCGGCGCCTGATGGCATAGGCCGGTGGAGGGATGGCGCAGCGCACGCTGCGCCTGACTTGCGGCGACAATCGCACACCGCACTTTTCTGGCCGCCGCCCGGTGCCCCACAAGGCCCCCGGCGGCGCTTTCACTTTGATGTTCGCCTTCTTCGAACGACGCATCCGCCCCACCGCTTTGCCCGGCAGCGCGCCGCCGCAAGCGCTGCTGGCGTTCTACTGGCACTACGTGCGCCAGACCAAGCAGCTGTTCGGCGCGATGTTCGTGACTGGATTCATGGTGGCACTCATCGACACCGTGATCCCGGTGTTCATCGGCCGGCTGGTGCGGCTGATGGAGACCACCGACCGCGCTGGCGCACTGGCTGATGCCATGCCCTCGCTGCTGGGTATGGCTGCACTGGTGGTCATTGGTCGCCCCCTGGCGCTGCTGCTGGACAGCCTCGTGCGCAACAACGCCGTCGTGCCCGGCGTGACGTGCCTGATCCGCTGGCAGAGCCATTGGCACGTCGTGCGCCAGAGCTGGCCCTTCTTTCAGAACGACTTCGCGGGCCGCATTGCCAACCGCGTCATGCAGACCAGCAACGCGGTGCGCGAGAGTGTGGTCAGCTGCATCCGTGCGGTCTGGTACATCGTGATTTACGGCCTGTCGGCGCTGGTGCTGATGAGCCTGGCCGACTGGCGGCTGGCCGTTCCCACTGCGCTGTGGTTCCTGGGCTACGTGTTCTTCCTGCGTCACTTCGTGCCGCAGATGCGCGACCTGGCGAAAGTCAGCTCCGAACTGCGCAGCCAGGTGATGGGGCGCGTGGTGGACAGCTACACCAACATCCTCACCGTCAAGCTCTTCGCCCGCGCGCGTGACGAGGACGCCTACGTGCGCGAAGTCATCGACGAACACAGCGGGGCCATCGCCGCGCACATGCGGCTCATCACGCAGTTCATGACCACGCTGTCGGCGCTGAACGCGCTGCTGCTGGTCAGCACCGCCGCCATCGGCATCACGTTGTGGGGCCAGGGCTTGATCGACGCTGGCACCGTCGCCACCGCGCTGCCGCTGGCGTGGGCGATCTGCAATGTCGCCGGCTTCGTGAGCTGGGAAGTGACGGGCATTTTCGAGAACATCGGCGTCGTGCAGGAAGGCATGGAGACGATCGCCGTGCCGCACGCGATGGACGACCTGCCGACGGCACGCGAACTGGTGGTGACGCGGGGTGAGATCCGCTTCGAGCACGTCACCTTCACCTACGGCCGCAACGACGGCAGGAAGGTGCTGGACGACCTGACGCTGGTCGTGCGCCCCGGTGAACGCGTGGGCGTGGTCGGCCGCTCGGGCGCGGGCAAGAGCACGCTCGTGAACCTGCTGCTGCGCTTTCACGACCTGGAGCAGGGCAGCATCCGCATCGACGGCCATCACATCCGCGAAGTCAGCCAGGAAAGCCTGCGCGGCGCCATCGGCATGGTGACGCAGGACACCTCGCTGATGCACCGCTCGATCGCCGCCAACATCGGCTATGGCCGCAGCGGCGCGACGCGGACGGAAATCGAAGCCGCCTCGCACAAGGCACAGGCGCATGAATTCATCATGAACCTGCAGGACTGGAAAGGCCGCACCGGCTATGAAGCGCATGTCGGCGAGCGCGGCGTCAAGCTCAGCGGCGGCCAGCGCCAGCGCGTGGCGATTGCGCGCGTGGTGCTGAAGGACGCGCCGATCCTGGTGCTGGACGAGGCCACGTCGGCGCTGGACAGCGAGGTCGAGCTTGCCATCCAGAGCCAGCTGCTGGGCCTGATGGAAGGCAAGACCGTGATCGCCATCGCGCACCGCCTGAGCACGATCGCGCGCATGGACCGGCTCATCGTGCTGGAGCACGGCCGCATCGTCGAGCAGGGCACGCATGCCGAACTGCTGGCGCTGGGCACCGAGCACGGCCACTACGCCAGGCTGTGGTCACAC